>JBEBIK010000139.1:0-5795 GCA_040080445.1 Pseudobdellovibrio sp. | reverse complement strand
AGCTATTGCTCTTTACATTGGTCTTAAAGTTTATCAAAAAAATAAGTAATTAATCCAAACAAGATTCTAAAAACTTTAAGTTGCGTACTCCGTACCAACTTATTTTTTCGCCGTCTATGAGTGCGGCTTTAAAACCTTGCTCTGTTAACTGATCAAAATCTTTAGCAAATGGATAAGGCTCACTCGAAAACAAACAGTACTTAGCTTTAATTTCGGCCTCACTCACCTCTGGGTACTTCTCTAAACGAGTAAGCTTGAGCCCCACAAGCTTAAAGACGTCGGCAATAAATGTTGCCTCCCCTATCGCCATATATGGGTTTTTCCAGATAATGTATTCGAGATTATCTAGTTCTACTTCGGAATTTTTTTTAATTAGAGAATGAGCTAAAAATTTTTCTCGCGAGAGCTGATTTTTATTATTTAAAAGCATTAAATATTGATCTGAAAAATCACTTAATATTTGTGAGTTAAATTTTTGCGATAAGTGTTTTAGAAAATCAGCTGCATCCGATAAACAGCTCACATGTGATACTAAAATATTTACGCCTGCAGCGCTTAAGCTATCAGCCATTTCTTTTTTATTTTCTTCTTTGTCTAAAACAACAAAGTCAGGTTTTAAAGCTAAAATCTCGTCTAATTTTAAGCTTTTAGTGCCGCCGACCGCAGGAATTTTACTAACCAAATCTTCAGGATGAATGCAAAATCTGGTGCGTCCCACCACATTTAAACCCGCAAGCATCAGAGTCTCTGTCCAAGACGGAACCAGACACACAATTTTAGCATTTTTTTCGTGCATAGCAGTATCGTGTCAATGAGTGTTTGTTGAGTCAAGAAGTAGCTCAGGCTAGTATTTTCAGATGAAAAATTATTTTCCTATACGTCAAAAGCCAGTCCAGCATAATTTTAAAAAAGGCGATGTTCTTGTTTTATTCGGTGAACTTTTTAACCGTGGCTACGCTAACGGTCTAGTTGAAGAAGCCGAAAAAAATGGTTTAACAGTTGTGCGCGCCACTGTAGGTCGCAGAGATGCTGAAGGCCATTTACGCGCTTTAACTATCGAAGAAACTGAAAACATTCCTAAACCTTTTATTAATGTTCCTTTAGAAGCTGGTTTCGATCTTGAAAAAGACTCTAACGGAAAATCGCCTAACGATTACTTAACTGGAGTTAAACTCAGCGAATGGGAAAACGCTTCCATTCCCGAAGCTTCTCTTCTTGAAAGTAAAGAAAAAGGCCGCAAACGCTTTAAAGAAAATACCCAAAAGTTTTTATCTGAACTTGAACCTTATTTAACCAAGGGCCATCATGTGCACTTTGCACATTTAATGGCTGGTGGAGTTCCGCGCACTAAAATTGTAATGCCACTTATGAACCGAGTTTTTAAAGGTATCGGAGATCGATTTGTGTCCTCTGAACTTTTCTGGAATAGTGGTATTGGCCAACTTTTACAGCACAACTTTCATGAAGTAACGGCAGAAACTTTTAATATTTTAGTTAGTGAATCTACAAAATTAAGAGAAAAAATTATTGCTGATGGTGGAAGTGTTAGCTATGTGGCTTACGGATACCATGGAACTGAAATTATTATTAAAGACCATTACCAGTGGCAGTCTTATGCTCCTTATATTCAAGGTTGGGCTAAAGTTAATTTAGAAAATTACTCTAATGCTTGGTCTGACAAAGGCGTTAAAACTTGTGTTTACAACTGCCCCGAAATTTTAACCAATTCGAGTTCGATTTTTCAAGGCGTTGAAATTCCGCTTTACAACTTAATTCGTTCGTTTGAAAAAGAAGCTCCAACAAGTACGATCACAGCTAAAATTAAAGACGATTGCAAAGCGGCTCTCAAAGAAGATGCCAATATGAATCAAGTTTTTAAACTGGTTGATGATTTTTTATCTTCTGAACTGTTTCAAAAAACGAGTATTTATGAAAATTGGCCGCATCATTCACAAAAAGATCAGCTTGAAGCAGCACTAACTACTTCAGACAACATTATTGCGCTTCACAAAGACGAAAAATCTTTAATGACAGCTGCACTTAGCGAATTGGTTTTTAAAGGCTGTGGTTATGTGATGTTACATGAAGCAATGAACCCACAGCACCCAGTTGCTTGGATTGGTCACGACGCTATTGTTAAAAGTTTAACTTAAATTTTAAGGATATATGACTGCACTAAAAAAAACCTTCAAAGTTGCAATAACTGGCGGCCCTTCTGGCGGCAAAACCACTCTAATTGAGTTTTTAAAAAAAGAATTTGGTACACAAATTAAAGTTGTACCTGAAGCGGCCTCTATTTTATATAAAGGCGGCTTTCCGCGTATAAAATCTTACGATGGTTATTTTCACGCGCAAAAAGCCATCTATGCCACGCAAAAAGAAATTGAAGACCTTAGATGTAAAACACACCCCGAAGCTCTCATTGTATGCGACAGAGGCTCTCTCGACTCTTTGGCTTACTGGCCTGATGGCGAAGCCCACTTCTATGACGTATTTCAAACGAGCCGTGAAAAAGAAATTGCACGATATGACTGGGTTATTCATTTAGATACGGCCACAGAACCTGACTACGATACTTCTAATGAAATTAGAACTGAAAGTTTTCATGAAGCACTTTCATTAAACGACAAAATAAAAAAAAGCTGGGAAGGCCATCCCCAGCGTATTATTATCACTCCCGACAGTGACTTCTTCGTTAAGATGAAGAAAGCCACTCTTGTGATTGAAGCTATTCTGAATAAAAAACCTTACTCAGAAGTTAAAGAAATTATTTAGAAATTACTCACAAGTGCATTTGTAAGATTGTGCTAGTGTGTTGCCACTACCCATGTCGTAGTAACCGCTAGCTACTTGGCCACTGCGCTCATTAATACAGGCATAGCTCGGATAAACATTTCTGCCCCCACCCACAACAGCGGTTGGATTTTGCAACTTCCAAGAGCAAGCCGCTTGTGCTGGAGCCTGAGTATCACCACATTGAACTATTTTAGAAGAACCGCTTTTTTGTAAGATAATTGTTTTCTCACCAATAAGACTCACATAAAAACTATAGTCTGTTACAGGATACGAACCTGTCTGAGCTGCAGATAACGACGTTACGATATTTCCACCAACCATTTCTGAAGCTAAGAAATCACGATGTTTGTTTAAATCAAAACAACCTTTGTCTGCCGCTGTGCTTGCGCAACCTTTAACAGCCGAACCCTGCTTTATACCTGTTGTTTTAAAGTAAGCAGCTTGTCCGCGACAAACCGAACCATTTTCAACCCATGGTCCATTGAGTGACGGAGCTACAAAAAGTTTAATTTCAGCATCGGCTACACCGGACGCATAAATAGCAGCATCAACTGCTTGTAGTGCGGCTAAGTCTGATGAAAAAGTTGATAAATTGATAGAGGCTGATTCATCTGCTCCACTGCTTAATTTTTGTTGTGAGCAGTTGTTAAATGCTAACATCAAAGATAAAGCAGCTGCGATATAACCTGTTACTAAAATTTTCTTATTTATTGATGCCCCCGTTGTAGATATACAAAGCAAGGATATGTCCAACTCAGCTCGAATACAAAACAAGCCTCGTGCGCTTTTTGTAAAGGCATTGGTCACAAAACTTAGAATAACTATAAATTACTTTTTGAATTCAGGCACTTAAGCTGATTCGTCAAAACTATCAACAACTGTTAAGAGTGCATCCGTACTGAATTGAAACAGGATTAAGGTTTAGACACCCAGATAAAATCCGCGCGCGGGCCTTCTGTTTCAGAAGGTAACATCGCTTGTTGGATTTCTTCATCCGTCATGTCTTCAGCCCAGATTTGCGAGAGTGTAACGATTTGAGCATTAGGTTTACGAACTAAAATACGCGCTGGAGTACCACCTCCGTATTGCACGTGAAACTCACCCACTACGATGACTAAAACTTGATCTGGATGTTGCTCAGTAAAGTTAACGGCTTGCCATGCCATTGTATCATCCCAAGCGGAATGAGCTGCAAAGCAGTTGTCTGGATTTTTACAATGAGAGCCTGCGGCCTCCATAAAACGAGCTTTGTATAAATCACCACCCACAGCAAAGTTAGGTGGCATTAATTTTTGTTCGTCTTCTGTAAGGCTTGCTAAACCGTTTCTAGAAATTTTAGTTGTAAGTGTGCGAGGAATATTAAGACCTAGAGTGAGCTCACCTAAATCAAGTTTCGGAAAATTTATTTGCTGGCTATAAAACTCATAACCAAAACCTGACCATTTGATTTCAGCTAAAAATTGAGCCTCGTTAATTAGGCCTCTGCGGTATTGATCAAGAGTGGCCTGATTTGTATAGTTAACGAATTCCATACCAACAGAGAGCTTTAGGCCCGCTGCACGTAGGGCATTTAAGATGTCCATGTGCTGGTCGCGATGCGAAGCTAAACCGTGGTTTTCGCCTAAAAAGAGGATAGTTCCAGGTTTAACCTGAGATACTAGTTGGGTTAGATCGGTTTCAGCGCGGGTTTTACCGTCAAAGAGCTGAGAAAAAGCCGTATTGGCTATAAACAATGACATTATTAGCAGCAAAATTGACTTATTTATCATAATTCCCCCTAAATTAACCCTAGACTGGTTATATTCGATTGACTGGGCGCTGTCACATATTTATAAAAGAAGGTCTTTGGAATTTACTTAAGAGGAATACTATATGGCTAAAAAATCAGGTCGCATAATCGTAACTTTAGAATGTACAGAAGCTAAAACAGCAGGAGTACCTGTTTCTCGTTACACAACGACTAAAAACAAAACTAAAACTCCAGGTCGTTTAGAGAAGAAAAAATATAATCCTAATCTTAAGAAGCACACAGTTCATCGCGAAACTAAATAGTTAGTTCATGATTCTTACAGATAAAGAAATATTAAATCATATGGAACAAGGGCTCATTAAAGTTGAGCCCTTTGATTTAGCGTGCCTCGGCACCAACTCTTACGACGTACACTTAGGTAAAACCCTAGCACTTTACGAATCTGATGTATTAGATGCTAAAGCTCACAATAAAATCAAAACTTTTGAAATTCCGGAAGAAGGCTATGTATTAACTCCAGATAAATTTTATTTGGGAGTAACTGCCGAATACACTGAAACTCACGCCCATGTTCCTTTCTTAGAAGGTAAATCAAGCGTTGGACGTTTAGGAATTGATATCCACGCCACCGCTGGCAAAGGCGACGTAGGATTTTGCAACCACTGGACATTAGAAATTTCTGTTAAACAGCCCGTTCGTGTTTACGCAAATATGCCCATTGGCCAATTAATTTATTTTGTAGTTAAAGGCGATATTCAAAATCTTTATAACAAAAAAGCAAGCGCCAAATACAACGAAAAAAAATCGATTCCAGTAGAATCGATGATGTTCAAAAATAAATTCTAAGGATTGCTCTTCGTTGAGTCGCCACTACCAGCCACTGCTGGCTTGGTGAAAGCTGCAATTAAAGTAAAGATCTTGCCTAGCTCTATGCGTGAGCCGTTGGTTGTCCAGTCGTTAGCGCAGGGTGCAGGTGGAGCCGGATCTAAATTACACACGTGATCTTTTGCAAACTTCTTCATGGTGGCTATCGGTGTGATCTGACCTTTTTTAATGAGCCAAACGAATAAACCTAGGAAGTCGTTACCTTCAAAATCTTTAAACACAGCTTGGGTTTTTAATAACAATAATGTCTCAGCAAACACTGGGTAAGCGTTTAAGGCCTCTGGCTTTTGCAATAAACCATCGCGGCTCACGTCATGAGTAAAGTAAATCATCTCAACATACTGAACCACGTGCGGAAATAAAT
>JBEBIK010000138.1:0-5795 GCA_040080445.1 Pseudobdellovibrio sp. | reverse complement strand
AATCCACAAATTCTAGAAAACGGCAATTTACTTTTATTTGATAACGGTCAAACTGAGTCAGCTACAGACAACAGAACATCCAGAGTAGCTGAATACAGGCTGGATTATAATAGTAAGACTGCGGAGTTGGTATGGGAGTATAAGCCAAGCTTTGCCAACGATCGCCGCTCAGGTGCAGGATCTGTTCAAGTCTTGTCGAATGGAAATTTATTAATTGGCTGGGGGTTTCCTGGCACGGTTGGTAAGCTTCCTGAAAACTATAAGTATCCGATTTTTTCGGAAGTTGATAGAGCAGGAAATATTGTCAGGACATTAACAAGTACAAAAAATTTAGTATCTTACCGTGTTCAATTTGTTGAAAATACAAAAGAACCTTAGTTTTTATCTGTAATATAAAAATTATTAGTGTAAATCCAGGTTAACCATTTAATAGCATCAGGCAAAGGAAAAGCAGGGCTAATGCGAACTTGTATGCGGTAAGTACCGGGGCCTTGAAGTGGAAACACTCCTTCAAAGGTGTTTAGAGTATCTACACGCTCTCCATTTTTAAAAAGTACGACTTCATAAAACGAAGTAGGTTCAGTTGGTAGTTTAAAATAAAACTGTAAATCAGTATTAAGTTTTACTTCTGAACCCATAGAGTATCTCTTTTGCTTGGGCTCATCCATTAAGTAAGCTTCAAAGCCCTTTGGGTCTCCAAGACCATCAAAACAAATATAAAATTGTCCTTTTTTAAGAGCTGATAAAATTTTAACTTTATCTTTTTTCATGTTACCGGTGAGTTCAGAAGTTAAAAGCAAGTGGTTGGAAGCTATACTAAAAACTTTTTCGTAACTCGGAAATTTAATTAACCAATCAGCAAGTGGTACAGCTCTTGCTGAAGCTTCAGCGCCTTGAAATGCAACGAGTTTTCGTTTTTGAGAAACTTGGTCAAACAACATTAGCTCTTCGGTGGGTTCTTGAAAAATCCGCATAAGCGCTAGCTTGGGATTAAACGGGTAAAGTAAAATACTCCAAATAGTTGAAAGCTTAGAGTAGTTCCAAGATTGCTGAGACATGCTTTTAAGATTGGCTATCTCAATGCCATCTAGGCCGTCTGGGAGCTCTCCCTGCCAAGAGAAACCTACTTTAAATGGATGCGCTAGAACAATTAGGCTATCTGAATTTTTTTCGGCTTTTTGCGAAAGAACATCGGACAGCAGCAACTGAGATTCGCCTTGCTTGAGCCCTAAGTTTTTTTCTTGAGTAGAGTAGTAGATTAAGCGTGAGTCTTTATAGCCGTATTTAGCGCCCTGTAAAACGCCAATATTTTGTAGGTAACTATCGTCTGGAGATTTAATCTGCGGGTTTAAATCCGTTATCATGATAAATTTATTTTGGGCCTTTTTAGCCTCAGTAAGTACAACGCTTAAAGGCTCTGATCCTATCGATAAATTGGTGTGTATGTTCATACTCAGTTTGTAATCGTAGTATAAGTCAGAAGTTTTTACTTGGCGCGTAGTAAAATCGAGATCAAATTGTGAAATATAGAATCCATAAATAAAAAAGCAAATTAAAAGAAAGGCAATAGTCGCTAAAATTCTATTCATAGTTAAATTGATAAAGCTCTAAACCACTATTGTCAAAGCTCCGTATCTTGATTTTACGATATTGCTTATACTTTTCGGGCCAATCGCTGTAGTCGTTTTTAAGCGCATAAAATGTTGCAGCAGTAGGTATTGATTCGGGCAATGAGTCATAAAAGTCATGGCGGCTGAGCTCGCCAAGCTTTGGAGTGTTTTTTCCAGTTTTCCATGTGAGCAATGAAGAAACCTGATAGCTGGGCCCGTAAAGTGGCTGGTACTGATCCATAATCTGAATTACATCGTCAAACTGGGCCGAGTTGATTAAATTTTTTCTTACTTTGTTGCTTGCTGGGAGTAAAAAGAATAATCCAATTAGTAAATAGAAAATAACCCAGTAGTAACTTGCCAGTCTAAAATTCTTTTTAGAATTTAAAGATGCAAAATGTGTTATTGAATGTAGATGAGAAGTGAGCGGCCAATTTCCCTCAACCACAGATTTAAAGGAGCTTACGAAAAAAAATGTAAGTTGAGAAATTGAAAAAGTTTTATCCATGTAAGAAGTGCCATTTTTAAAAAAACTAAAGAAAATGATCGGGTTAATTACTAAAAATTGAGCTACTAAATAGCCAAGTGGCCAAGCCCACTCAAATGAAGATTCACCAAAGCCATGGTTTATTTGAAATAAAAAAGAAGACCACTCGTTTTGTGAATTCCAATATAAAACTGGAGAGGAAAAAATCAAACCAAATAGTACAGTTAAAAGAATGCCAACAGGTTTAAGTGAAAATATTTTTTTAGATATTATTAAGTAAATTAAGCCAGAGATAACAAAGAGCACAATGTGGTATTTAGAACAAAAGCCTAGGCCTAGAAATACGCCTAAGAGCGCATACCAACTCAAATTGTTCGATTCTAATATTTTTAGGTATCCAAAGTAAGACAAAGTCCAAAAAAGAACTAAGGGTGTATCGGGTGTGGCGAGTATAGAGCCTAACCCGAGTAAAGGGTTTAAAAATAGTAAAACTAAAAAAACCAAAATACTTTCAACACTAAATTTTTTGAAATTTAAGATTTTAACCCAGATTAAAGAAATCAGAAAACTTGCTAAGACAAAGCTTATTCGAAGTGAAATCGGATTTCCCTCTGGTAAAAAGAGATGTCCAGCATAGATAAACCAGCTCACCATGGCGGGATGATCAAAATAACTAAGCTGCGGATGTTGAGACCAAATATAGTAGTAGGTTTCATCGCCAAATACGGGAATAAAATAAGCAAGGCACAATTTGCAGACAAGAGAAAAAAACAATAAAAAGTAAATCAATTTATTTTTCAACGTACTCTTTACTTAGAATGCTAATTTAACAGCTTTGTTGTTTGAACTTGGTAATCCATATTCAACTCCGTTAACGCTAATTTTAATTGCGCTAACATCGCTGGCTTTAAGGTAAAGACCTACTTTTGATCTTAGAATATGCACCTGATTTGCAGAAATTTTTAAAGAGGTAAACTTAGTTGAATCGCCTTTAGCATAAAACACTTCGGTTTCTTTGCGCCCTTCAATTAGCACTTCTACAGCCTTACCACTAGATTTTGCAAACGCCTCGTCTACAGTATTTTCTGTTTTAACAGCAATTGGTTCTGGAGCAGTAGAGTCGGTGCTTTTAGCAATTGCTATATCTTGGCTAATGACCGCTACACTTATGTCAGCCGACGCAGCCACCACAGGTGGAACTTCTTCGGGGCTTTGCGCTAGAGTTTGTGTAGTTTCGGTTGTAACCGCTACAGGGTTAGCCTTAAAGCTATCAATAATTTTATTGGTTAACACGAGCACAACTACTAAAGCTACTGCAATCGATATCATTAAAATAATTTTTCTAGGGTTTTCTGAATTCAAATTTGCATTTGGTACACTAGGGTTTTTATTTGCGTAGTTTTGCGACGTATGTTTAAGCGCAGGCCGAGGAGCTTTAATATTATTTTCATTCATAGGCACCGGCATTGGCGGTGGCACTTTGGGTAATGGATTTGTTGAGCCCATTTCTTCTTGAAACTGTCTGAGCACTACATCGGCATCAAGCTTTAATAGCTGCGCATAACTTTTAACAAAACCACGTACAAAAGTTTTAGCTGGCAAACTATCAAGATTGCCGGCTTCGATAGCATTAATAATTTTTGAACTGAGTTTAAGCGAAAGAGCCACATCTTGAACGCTTAAATTTTTATTAACTCTTTCTGACTTAAGTAATTCACCAGTGATTTTCATTAAGTTCCCTTTTTAATAAGCTGTAACATCTTTTGTGCTTTTTCATTATTATATCCAGAGGGATAAGTTTTAATTAAATCTTCAAAGCGAAACTTAGCTTTGTCTTTTTGATTGTTACGGTACAAAGCAATTGCTGAATAATAAAGACCCTCATCTGATTCTATGAGCTGGCAAAATGGCAAAGTTTTTTCTAACTGAGAAACGGCCAAAGCGGTTTCTTTTAGTTCTAAGTAGCTACGGCCTAAATAAACATGCGTAAAACAGTTTTCGCGATCGCGCTCAAGAGATTTTTTTAAATAAGAAATGGCTTCGGTGTATTTTTTACGTCTGAACTCTAAAATTCCGTAGTTGGCGTAGGCTTTAGGAAAATCAATATAGGTTAAATCTTGAATAACCTCATTTAACATTGTTTCTGCTTGTTTAAATTGACCAATTTCAACATAGACTCGGCCAAGGTTATTCTTTGCATCAGTGAAGTCAGGCTTAAGTTGTATGGCTTTTTTGTAATGCTTTTCTGCGAGCTCATATCGTTCGCGCATAAAATACACAAGACCAAGATTGGCTTGAACAGTAGGATTTTCAGGGCTGATATCTTGTGCGACAAGAAGTTCCTTTAAAGCCAGAGGGTAGTTTTCGCCCTTGATGTACTCATTTGCTATTTCTAAATGCAGACTAGCGGTTTCTTTTTTGTCCTCAGAAGTAGAAGTAGTTCCGCAACCGAATAAATTGAATGCTAAAAAAGCAGCAATAATTAATTTATACATAGATTAAGCGTAACATCTGATCTTATTCAGTCAATTACATACTGAGTTATTTGCTGAGTAAAACCAGAGTTTCAAAATGATCAGTCTGCGGAAACATATCGAATATTTGTAAGTGAGAAATTTTATATTCAGGATTAGAAATCAATAATTTTTTTAAATCACGGGCTAAAAATACAGGGTGACAGCTTATGTAGAGCAAATTTTTTGAGTCAGCGGCGATAACCTTATCAATTACGGTATCAGAGCATCCCGAGCGGGGAGGATCTAGCAGAATAAGCTCTTTTGAAAGCTCGCGGCGCTCTACAAAAGATTCGCAATCAGAAGTAAATGCAAAAAGTCGCTTTTGTAGCTTTAAATCTGTTAGTTTTTTTGTGGAAAACGCTGTGAGCTTTGAGTTCATCTCAACACTTTCAATACGAAGTTCGGGCAATGCAGCTATTAAAGGAAATGTAAAGTTACCTGCGCCAGCATAGAGCTCAGATAAGAATTGAGGGTTCAAAGACTTAATAAGATCAACAGAGGTTGATACAAGCCTAGAGTTAACTTCGTTATTCACTTGAGAAAACGATAAACCTTCACCATCGCCACCAATTGGGTAGTGCTCGAATTGGTTTAAATGATTAATTCTGAGCTCAAATTTTTTAATTTCAGCTGAAGGGCGTAAAGTTTTTTTAAGATCAGGAATTTTATCTGAAATTTCTTTTTCAGCGATCAAACAACGGTTTATATCAACAATTTGATGGCTGCCTTTTTTAAAATAGCCGAGTTCGGATCCCAACTGTTTTAGTTGAATGCGGTTGCGGTAATTGAGATTTTTTTCTGAAGTTATAGTCGGCAAAAGCTTGTAATTAGCTTCAGGAATAAATTTTTTAAGTAAATCAGTTAAAATAAGCTCTTTTTGAGCGATCTGTTCAGCTTCAGTGATGTGTTGCCAAGAACAGCCACCACAAGAGGTAAAATACTCACAAGGAGCTTCACGACGGGCCGATGAAGCTTCAATAATATCTACAATTTCGCCATAAAGATGATTTTTTTCAACTTGAGTGATTTTGATTTTTAATTTTTCACGTGGGGCTGCGAGTGGAATAAACACCACGAGAGATTTGTCTTGATATTGAATTCGGGCTAAAGCGTCGCCCCCAACTACAAGTTTTTCAATATCGACGATATGTTCAGAATGTAAAAGGGACTCTAAACTAGAGC
>JBEBIK010000137.1:0-5810 GCA_040080445.1 Pseudobdellovibrio sp. | reverse complement strand
ATAAGAGACAGGTATTAATATTGGTAAAGCTATTAGAAGCTAAGCTTGAGCTAATAGCTGGTGGTGTATTATCTTGGCCAAAAATTATAGAGGATGTTTGAATTTTTTCGTTACCTGCAAAATCAAAGGCTTTAAGATCAAGAGTTAAAGTTTGTGGGTTATTAATAATAATAACAGCGCTGTAGGTATTTGGCGCTACCAGGGTGGCTGCAATGTTATTAATAGTAAGGCTTTGTAAGTCTTCGCTGGAAGTGATGTTAAGTGTAAAATTTTGCGGGTAGGTGCTGTAGATGTACTCTGAGGCTAAAGTTAGGTTTAGAGCTGGTGGTGTGGTGTCTAGAGTAATATTTGTTAAATATAAATAGGATGAGGTGTTGTTATAGATATCTTTACTTTGAATCACGAAGTTGTTGAGGCCTTCAGTTAGGTTGATATCAAATTCTTTTTCGGTGGTGGTGAGTAAGAGTTCTTGTTGGTTGTTCCAGAGATAGGTGGTGGTAGCTGAGCTGTCTGATATTGATATGTGAATTAATGGGTTTTTGGTGATTGAGTTTGATTGAATGTTCGCTAATTGTGTAGGGGCTGTTGTATCGCTTTGAACCACGGTGCTTTCTAGTTTTACGTCTATAAAAGAAAGTGTTGTGCCTTTAATGACGATTTTTAATTGGTTGGCTTCTTGTACTGTAAGAGGAAGCACTAAAATTTTAGTATTTTTATTAAAAGTAGAAGTGCTGGTTAGAGCTAAGTTGTTAATGCTCACGATGGCTGAATTAACTCTAAAAATATCGATGTAGGCTTGTTGTATAACATTTTGGGCCGTACAGAGTATTCGCGCAATAATGCTTAAGCCTGTACAGCTTTTTTGTAGATGATCGGCGCCATCGGCATTTTTGATTGTGAGCTTATATTGATACAGTACTTCTGCGGGCGTTCTAGATATGCTTTCGGTGTAAGTTGTGCCATTTTGATTTGTAACATAATACTTTTTGCTAATGAGACTTGTGGTTTGTGCGTGAGTAGTCGATATGCCGAGCATAAGAGCAACGAAAAACAAAAATTTTAAATTCATGTGTGGTGTCTCCGATTACTTCAAACGTACAGTTGGTGTACTTGTTTCGTCGGATTTTTGATTTTACTTTAACAAAATCTTGTTGTTTTAAACTGAAACAAGATTTGTTGAATATAATTTATTTATATTCTCAGGATGAGAAATTTTATTTAAAAATATTTAACTCTCGAATAAAGCGGAAAGTGATCTGAAACCCCAGTTTTATTTTCAGGATTGTAACGATTAGGCGTACCTTCAGCAGTCGTATTTGCAGGAGCTTTTACAATTTGAAATGAATCTGTAAGTAACTCAAAACCAACTTCTTTTAAATTTTTAGAAAACACTAATACATCTAAAAACGACCAATCACCACGATAGTTATGGCTGCCTAAACAATGATTGCAACCTACTAGGTGAGAAACCGCTCCCGCTTGGCTTAATTCATTTTTAAAGTAGCCTTTTGTAGCTTCTTCAGTGCGAATAATATTTAAATCACCACCAAAAATAACGGCACGGCCTTGTTTTTGGTAATCAAGCATTAAGTTTTTTGCAAAATCAACAGCTTGAGCACGCCAAGCCGTTGGATTTGATTGCGACGGAAAGTGTGCAGATAAAAAGGTAATATTTTTTTTGTTGGGAGCCTTTACAGTTACTTCTAAAATTCCACGAGAGCGCTTAGCCCATTTTAATTGTTCGGGGTTAGCGTCTTGGTAAGGGATTAAATGAAGTTTAGGTTTTCCCACCAGCGGAAACTTTGAAATAAAAGCAGGGTCTATGCCGCGAAGATCAGGGCCTTCAATCAGTACTACTGTTTTATAGCCCAATTTTGAAAGTTGAGTTTTAACTAACATCTTAAGAACTTTTAAATTTTCAACTTCGGCCATTAAAATATTATCTGGGCCTTTTCCGCCATCAATAAATTTAATAACGTCGCCTACGTTTTTAAGCTTGGCTTTAAGAACATCTTTATTCCAATCAAAGTTGTAACATTCTTTTTGGTAGTAGTTGTTCGTCATATTTTTACAAAAATCTTGAACTTCTTTGTTATTTTTCTTTTTGGCTAAAGGCAAGTATGTGTAATCTTCGGTGCCTTTATCGTGAGTGATGTCGAATAAATTTTCTACGTTAAAAGTCATCACTGAAATTTCGTTGTCATTTTTAGTAACTGTTTTGGCATCGATTGTTACGTTAGTGGCTAGAGCTGCTGTTTCTGTTTTGGGTGTTGATTTACAACCAAAGCTAAGTGTTAAAACAACAGAAACGACTAATAATTGAAGAGTATTTATTTTTTTCATGCAAAAAACATAGGTCAAATTGAGCTTAGATGTCAAAATCTTCATTTAATTGAAACTGCACGCGTTGCGAGCCCCAGTTAAACTCAAGCTGGCAAGATCTGAGCGCTATAGCATTGGGTGTGTATTTCAGTTTTGCGCCATAAAGCTCATCGCCTAAAACGGGTGCACCTATTGAGCCTAGTTGGGCGCGTATTTGGTGAGTGCGGCCTGTGAGCAAATTGATTTTAAGCCAACTTATGTCGGCTGATATTTTTTTTTGATTTAAAATTTCGAGCTCACAAAAAGCCCAGCCTTCGGTAAAGCTTTCAGAAACTGTTTTGGGTGCGCGCGGAGAGGGTTCCATGTAGTGAATTAATTTTGGTGCAAAAGTTTGCGTGCTCTCAACAAGAGCCACATATTTTTTATCGATGGTGCGGTTTTGCATCTGAATATTAAAACTTTTAACAAAGGCTTCAGTTTTTGCGTAAACAATTAAGCCTGCAGTTAAAGTGTCTAAGCGGTGAGTGATTAAATGTTTTATTTTGCGGGCTAAGCTCACTTGCGTGAGAGAGTTTTCGATAACGTTATCGACGCTTGGGTGGCTCGGAACGCCTGAAGGTTTGTTAAGAACAACGAAATCTTGATTTTCAAAAACAATGAGCGAGTTCCAATCGAAGTCGCAATTGTGTCTGCGGGGTTTGGTGTGAACGCGGAATAATTTATTTTCTTGAATTGGGGTGTCTTCAGTTTGGCGTTGGTTATTAATGTAGATAGCACCCAAATTAAGCAAATTGGTGGTTTCAAGTGGGTTTAAGTTAAGCGAATCAAACAGTATTTCACTTATTAAGCCCGACCTTTGGTTGTAGAAATGTTTTACTCCGTATTCAAATCCTTGTGAGCTGACGAGAGTAGAGTTTGTTTGAGGCATAACTATTTAAATAGCACAGTGTACCGACTTCGTTCAAGAGCTTAACAAATCAAACAAAACTCCTCATGATAGTTCTATGGTAAACGACTCACTCATGCACTGCTTATGGAACAGTAAAGATATGCTAACTTGCTTAGCGCCATATGCTTACGAACCTACTTGGGTTTATGTATTCACAGTGGTGATGATGTTGCTATCGGCAGTGGGTTTGCCACTACCAGAAGAAGCTACACTTGTGAGTGTGGGAGTGCTCGCTTACATGGGTTCGCACCCAGCTAAGTATCCGCCACCATTTGCTGGTGCTCCGCATGTGGATGCCGAAACCGCCGCAGCGGTTGCTTTCTTTGCCGTGTTTATTTCTGATTTTGTGATTTATGCCATAGGTAGGTTTTTTGGGCGTAAAATTTTTGAGTGGCGGCCTATTCGTGCCGTTTTGTCTGAAGAAAATAGAATTAAAATTGAAGAGTGGACGCAAAAGTACGGAGCTTATGCTTGCGGTATTTTTAGATTTACTCCAGGGCTCAGATTTCCGGGGCATTTAGCTTGTGGAATGTTAAAATTTCCGGCTTGGAAGTTTGGTTTAATCGACGGTATTGCGGCCGCCATTTCAGTACCTACACAGATTTTATTGTTAGCTTATTATGGGGAGCCAATACTTCAATTTTTAAAACAATTTAAAATTGTCGTATTATGTGTATTAGCTCTAGTAGCGTTATTCTTTATTTATAAGAAATTTATTCAGAAAAAAGCAGCTGTTTAGGCTGCTGAGTGCCAAGAAAGAGCTTTTTGGTCTAATTCAAAGCATAAGTTAAGCGTTGAAGCTTTCTTAGATTTTAAATTAGAACATTCTGGCCAGAAGATTTTATCGTAACCTTCGATTACGCCAAATAATTCTTCTCTGATTTTAAATAATAAACCGCTCTCTGAACCTAATAACCAGTCCATTTGCACATGGTGTAAGGCTTCTTCCATTTCAAGAGGTTTTAATGAGCCTAAGAAAGAAGGCGGAAGCTGATCAATCAATTTACAAGCGTTGTGATTGTACTGTTTAAAGTGATGAGCTAAAGGCTCAATAAAGAGTTTTTCAACTCGTGAGTCTTTATCTTTATGATTTGCAAACGGGTGGCTGAGCTTTTTAAAATGCCAGTAAAGTAAGGCGTCATTAACCGTGTAATCCGCTTTTGGTAAATAATCTGAAATCGAATCGCACTTAACAGATTCGTAAGAGCTGTCTTCAACATGAGCGTTGTGGTCTACAGCCACTACAGATCTTAAGTGAAATAATAAAGAATAAAAACAAAGTAACTTTTCGTTAAATTTATCGCTAAATTGTACTGAGAAGTTGTAGATTAACGGAGACGACATCTGGTGTTCAAAATCAGACAAACAATCTAAAGCCGCAGTGAGCTTATTAAATGAGATCGTATTTTTAGAAAAGGCATGCGACCAAACTTCAGTCATGCGTTTTTCAAAATTTTCAAAATGAATCTGTTGTTTTAAATCTTTGGCACGAAGTGATTTTACACGTGGAGCTGATTTATTAAATAATTCAGTGTAGGGGTCAAAGGTGCGATAGGCATTTTCAGAAAAATTCTTTTGATCCGAAGATAAACCTTTGTAGTCGGTCATTTTATGATAACAAAGACCTAAAATAGCATCGGTAAAAAATTTAAACGGCGCACTCGGAACTAAATTATGTAAATGCTTAGGGTTTTGCGGACTGGCTAAATCCCAAATTTGCACTTCACTGGGCTTTAAAATCGGGCCCGTGTGAGTTTTGATCTCGATCAGCATTTGCAATTTTTCATTTTTCATTAAATGACTCCTTCGTGAGACAACGTTCTCTATATCTTTTTATCGGAATAAATGTGATTCTAGATAAGTCTAGAAGTAGACACCAGTTTACAAGACCAAAGTACCAACGAGCAGGACTAACGAATGAAGTTTATTGATGCACACTCACATTGGGCCGATTCAAGATTTGCAGAAGATCCAACGCACATTGAACGCATGCTTAAAGCTTGCCTAGATAAAAATATCGATTTCTTTTTGCAAGGCGGAGTTAACCCAGAAGAGTGGCTACGCCAAATTTCACTTAAAGCTAAGTACCCCGCACACATTGGGCTTTGTTTTGGCCTTCACCCTTACTTTGTGGCAGCCAACGAAGTTGAAGTCTGCGAAGCCGCTCTCGATCAACTCACGCATCTGTTAGATCAAAGCATGGCACTAGGTGAGGCTGGTCTCGATTTTAGACCTCACATCATGAAAGACTCAGAACTCTTACAAATTGAAATGTTCGAAAATCAAATTGAGCTCGCTAAAGTTTTTAGAAAACCCATGGTGCTTCACATCGTACAAGCTCACGAAAAAGCCTCACAAATTTTTGATATTTGGGGAGCGCCCGAACATAGGGGTTTTTTGCACGCGTTTAATTCTAGTTTTGAAACCGCCAAAAAATTTATTGATAAAGGTTTTTTAATTTCTGTTGGTGGAGAGGTTACATTTGATAAAAATTCGAAGCTTCGTGATTGCATTAAAAAACTTCCGCTGGAGTATTTAC
>JBEBIK010000136.1:0-5816 GCA_040080445.1 Pseudobdellovibrio sp. | reverse complement strand
AAAATAAATAAACCGATTCTGAGTTAAAAATATCTGAATTATTAAAGGCGTAACCAATAGTAATTGGCAAGGCCCCCGGAATTGCACCCGGAACCGCTGCAAAAACCCACTTAGGCTTCCAGTACATGGTGTAAAACCCATTATAAAGAACGACTGATGCAACCGAAACATAACCAGCCATTGGCGACAATTCATAGAGCATATTTATGCCTATAAATAAAAATGTTACCGCTAAAATAAGACCTGCTGCTGGCGTTAACTTACCCGCAGCAATAGGTCGCTTTTGAGTGCGTGGCATTTTTTGATCGAGTTTGTATTCTTGAACTTGATTAAGTGCGAGACTACCAGAACTTAAAAAATAAAGTCCGCCTATGAACCAAAGAAAATGTTTAATTTCAAAAGAGTTTTCAATTTGAAAGCTGGTGGCGTATCCCGCAACACCAGCAAGGAGAACAAATATTACAATACCGAATTTAGTAAGACTCGAGTAAGTTTTAAACACAAAACTTAAAGAATGCTTCCTTGAAAAACACGCGTGTAAATATCAATTGCACAAATTGCGAATAATAGCGCTAAACCAATAAAGCCAGTTGCAAAGATAATGCGATTACCAGCGGTGTCGTATTTTAAATGCATGAAGTAAGCCATTACTAAGTAAGCTTTTGCGGCTGCAATCGCGAAAGCGATGTAAGGAGCTAAGCCTAAATAGTGCTGTTTAAAAACGTGCGCTATAATAGTTAAAAAAGTTAACGCAAATAAGCCTCCAGCAATTTTTAAGTAAACATTGAGTGGAGTTACGTGTTCTGCATCTGAATCATGATGTGCCATATATGTTCCTTCCTTATCCTACTAAGTAAAGTAGAGGGAATAAAAAGATCCAAATTAAGTCGACGATATGCCAGAAAATACCAACACCCTCAATTGGAGTGTAATATTTAGGATTAAAATCACCTTTAATATTTTTGATCATCACCCAAGTGATTAAACCCATACCAATTAGAACGTGAAGTCCATGAAGACCCGACATACAGAAGTAAAAACCAAAGTATAATCCTAAGTTAGAATTCTGTACGGTGTGTCCATATTCTGCCATCATTGCAGGGTCTAAGAATTTACCTGGAAAAATTCCCATATGAAATTTGTGGGTGTATTCAAAGTATTTAATTACCATGAAAATCGCACCGCAAAGAATAGTAATTGCTAAGGCCCATGTTGCTTTTTTAGGTTGGCCTACTTGGTTAAAGTAAATACCTAAAGCCATCGTTAAAGAAGAAAAAATTAGAACCAGTGTGTTGATGAAACCTAATTTCCAATCTAAGAACGAAGCTCCTTCTGCAAACATTTCAGGGTAAAGACTATGAAACAAGATGTAACCAACAAATAAACCGCCGAACATCAAAATTTCAGTTACCATAAACAACCAAATACCTTCTTTATTAGAAGCGTACTGATGTTTTTCATCACGGTAGTGAGAAGCTACTTCTACTCCGTTTACTAATCTACTTGTACTCATATGGCCCCGCAGTCACGACAGGATCGTGATCAAAGTTATGCATGATTGGTGGCGAAGAAGTCTGCCACTCTAAAGTTTTAGCTCCCCATGGATTATCAGGGGCTTTTGCGCCACTGGTTAAACCACGAATAATTGTATAAAGACCAATTAAGAAACCAATAGTAATTAACCATGAACCCATAGTTGAAATTTTATTTAATTGCTCATACTCCAGAACGTAGTCGAAATAACGGCGAGGCATACCTTTAGCTCCCAAAATAAATTGTGGGAAGAAAGTTACGTTAAAACCGATAAAGATAAATACCCACGAAGCAATTGCAGTTGTTTCGTTATACATTTTACCAAACATTTTCGGAAACCAGTGAAAGAAACCACCCATGATTGCCATTAATGTTCCGCCCACCATTACGTAATGGAAATGCGCTACAACGAAATATGTATCATGAAAATGTACGTCGATAGCTGTAACAGCTAACATAATTCCAGTAACACCACCGATTGCAAATAAAAATAAGAAACCTAATGCGAACAACATCGGAGCTGAAAACTGTATAGAACCTTTATAAAGAGTGGCTAACCAGTTAAACATTTTAATCGCGGTAGGAACACCCACAAGCATAGTTAAGAAAGAAAAAATAATACCAGCAACTTCAGACTGGCCCGATACAAACATATGGTGACCCCATACGAAGAAAGAAACCGCCGCTATACCAATTGAAGAGTAGGCAATCGCTGTGTAACCGAAGATTGTTTTTTTAGAGTAAGTCGTAATCAATTCAGAAACCACACCCATGGCAGGTAAAATCATGATGTAAACCGCAGGATGCGAATAGAACCAGAAAAAATGTTGGAATAATACTGGGTCTCCACCAAGTTTAGGGTCAAAGATACCAACACCAAAAGTTCTCTCCATTACTAATAATAATAATGTAATACCTAAAACTGGAGTTGCTAATACTTGAAGAATTGCCGTTGAGTAAATGGCCCAAGTAAATAAAGGCATTCTAAACATCGACATGCCAGGAGCACGTAATTTGTGAACAGTTACGATAAAGTTAAGACCAGTTAAGATCGAACTCATACCCATGATGAAAGCCGCCACCACCATCATCACAACTGAAGAACCAGTTCTGATTGAGTAAGGAGTGTAGAACGTCCAACCTGTATCAATTTTGCTGTTGAAGAAAGTTAAGATCGCAAGTGTTGCACCCAGCATAAGTACATACCAACTGGCTAAATTAAGTCTCGGAAAAGCCACGTCTTTTGCACCAATCTGAAGTGGCAAAAAGAAATTACCCAAGATGGCTGGAATTCCTGGAATGATCACCATGAAAACCATGATTGCGCCATGATAAGTTAAAACTTGATTATAAACATCGCCGTTTTTTAAAACTTGTCCGACATTGGCTGTCGTATTTGGAGCGAATAACTCCAAACGAAGCAACAAAGCCATGATTCCGCCGACTAAGAAGAAAGTCATAACAGAAACAAAATACAAAATTGCGATACGTTTATGATCAAGAGATGTAAACCAAGATAATAACCCTGGCTCTTCATTTATATAATTTTTTCCTGAAGAATGATGTCCCATTTAAGTCACCTAACCTTTAGTTTAAACCTTTAATATATTCAATTAACGCCGTTAACTCAGACTCTGACAATTGACCTTGAAATGAAGGCATCGGAGATGGCTGAGGGTAACCTGCTGTAAGCTGAGCTTGCGGCAAGAGTATAGATTCGCGAACGTGATTTTCGTCAAAAGTATATTTTGAACCGTCAGCATTTGAACCCTCTTTACCCCATCTTTGGTATAATGAAGGACCAATTTTAACAGCCGCACTATCAACATTGTGGCAAGAAGCACAAGCGCGAGTTTGGAAGTATTTAGCACCACGTTGAGCTAATGGTAATGTGCCGACTTCAGATTCTTCGATTAACCATTTATTGAAATCTTCTTGAGATACGACTTTAAGTTTAGTGATCATACCCGAGTGTGAAGTACCGCAATATTCAGTACAGAAAACATGAAATTCACCTAATTTTTGAGAATTAAACCAAAGAGCACTGTAACGTCCTGGCACAGCATCTTGTTTAATACGGAAACTCGGAATATAAAATGAGTGAATAACATCTTCTGATCCCAAAACCAACTTAACATCTTTATTAACCGGAACCACAACTTCAGTAGCTTTAACGCCGTTTTTATATTCAGCAGTCCAAGCCCATTGTTTACCTGTAATATTAATTTCTAGTGCATCTTTCGGCATAGTACGCATATCATGATAAAGAACCCAACCCCAACCAAATACCAATAAGAAAATTATGAGCGGGATTACCGACCACAAAACTTCTAAACGCGTATCGTGAGTAATGTAAGCTGTTTTATCATTTGCTGTTTTACGTTTGTATTTGACTACAAAGTAAATCATTCCGCCTATCAAAATAACACAAGAGATAAAACTCACTACAAGTAAAAAACCATAAAGGTTATCCACCTGTTTTGAAATCTCGGTCGCCTGTGGCGGCATGAATGTACCTGCCATCGCTTTATTCACCAACAACATCAAAATGGCCATTTACCTATTCTCCCTTCGAGCTCTAATCATCACTGGAATAAGCCAAAGCGCCAATGCCAAGGCTGTAATCGCACCTGCAATTTTCATTAAAGCGAAGACTTGCAGTCCATATTTTGATTGATGACTATCGTACTTAAAACAAAACAACATAGCTTGATCAACGATGTTTCCCACTTTGCCGTTGGACGCCTCATTTAGCGCGAGTTTCACATCGCGGGGCTCAAATTGAATTCCATGCAAGTAGCGCATGATTTTTCCTTCAGGTGATACAATAATTGCTGCCGATGCATGAGCCCACTCTTTTACATCTTCATTCCATTTAAATTTAAAACCTACCGAATCTGTAAATTTTGTAACTGTGGCTTGATCAGCGGTTACAAAGTGCCAACCCTCATCGGTTCCAGAGCGGCCATATGATTTTAAATAATTTTCTTTTTTCTTTAATGCCACTTCCGCAGTTTCACTAGCATCAAAACTAAAAGCTACGATTTCAAATTGATTTGAAGGGGTCCATTCGATTTTTTTAAGTGTATCAACTAAACCATTTAAGTGAAAATTACATAAACCTGGGCAGTTAAAATAAATTGGGCTCATAATAACAGGCTTATGAGTTTTGAAAAAAGAAGATAAGGCAACTTTTTCGCCTTTTTCATTAGTCACCATCATTGAAAGATCAATGTTTTGACCAATTTTTTCTTCGATACCAACACCAACAAGTTCTTTCGGAACTTCAGATGAAACTTTACCAGTATCTTTACCTGTATACGGATCTTTAGGAGCGCCAGCAGAGGCAAAACTATTGCCCTCAGCTAGAGCTGAAAGCGCCGTAAACATTAGTAAAGAAATAACCAACTTAGTTTTCAAAAAAATCCTAATCTGCGCTTGCTGCAAACTTAGCAATATCTTCAGGTGTATCTTTAGATTTATTATTAGTAATTGTATTGATGTAATTTAAAACAGCCCAACGCTCATCAGGCTTAAGAGTGGCTTTAAATGAAGCCATTTGCGTGCCAGCTAAACCATTTTGCAAAACTTTATAAAGGTTGATGAGTCCTTCGCCAGCTTTCCACTTACCTTCAACTAAGTTTCTAGCATTCGGAAGACCACCAACTAAATCGCCATTAGTGCCATGGCAAAGTGCGCAGTTTTGTTTATAGAGCTTAGCTCCATAAGTGGCTACATCGGCATTTTCTAACCAAGGTTCTTTAACGCTAGCTAAATCAAACTTAACTGCATTAGCAGGAGCTGGGTCAGAAACTTTTTCGTCTAACTCAACACCATTATTAATAAACACAATGTAAAAGAAAAAAATAAAGACAAAAGACATCGAACCAAGAAATGCAATTAATCCGCCTTGATTGTGATGATCATGATTTTCAGACATGAGAAATCTCCCTTAATGATTTTCAAAAGGCCCAAAGATATTTAGGTTTCTTATATGGCTTTTATTTATAACGCAATTACCAATCAGGTTCAATGCTAAGATCACGTAAGTAGTTAAAATCCTTAATAGATTTTTGTGCTCATTATAAAAGCAAAATCAAACAATGGGGTCTAGTCGGTTAGAGATCTCGACTCGCAAAACGAAGCTTTTTGCTTCAAAATAAATGGAGATGTTCAAAGCGTTTTACATATCTTTTCTACTAGTTATTGTTTTATTTTTAGCAAGTTGCGGAAAAAATGGGCTTACTTTAAAAATAGGCGATCAAGATGTCTTAGCCTTGGGC
>JBEBIK010000135.1:0-5876 GCA_040080445.1 Pseudobdellovibrio sp. | reverse complement strand
GACTAAAATAAATAATTTTTAAAGTGTGTAAGTTTTGAAGTGATTTTGCAATTTTAGCAGGTGCTACATTTAACGTATCTGCTAAAAATTTTTCTGTTGCTCGCTTACCATAAATTTCAAGAAGTTCTAAGGAAGCGATGGTGTACCAGCTGCTAAGAGTTCTGCAGATTTCGACCGTACTCAAATTAAATTGCGAGTTATGCTGATTCAGTCTGAGTTCGGCTTCTTTACGAATTTTTGCCAACTTTGCACAATCAGCAACAGTGAGATCTACGAAGTAGTTTAGATCTTCTCCTGTAAACCCAAGTTTAGAGGCAATACTAGCGGCCTTTTTTTTAGAAAGACCGGTTTTTCCGCGTATGAGAAGCGAAGCGGTCGATTGAGAAACATCTAAATCTCGGGCAAAAGCGCGTAATGAATAGCGGGCATTACGTTTCTGTTTCTTTTTAAATTCAGCTTCAATGATTTTAGCAAAACGGAATGTGGCATTAGACATATCTTATTAGAATTCATATAAAGTGATGAATCTAGAGAAATCTACATCGAACGCTAATTGTAATATACAGCTTTGATCCTACTGACAAAACCTCAGGTCTTTGGTCTGTTGTGCAAGTTAATTAATTAACAAGGAGAATTCAATGAAAACAATAATTTCGTTCTTAGCGGCTTTGCTTTTAGTGGTATCTGTAAAAGCTGGATATGTCGATAAACTTAAAGATTTGCAAGGTCGTTTAGATGTAAAATTTTGCTCAATCTTAACAGACGTACAAAAGATTCAAGTTGTAAACCAACTCCATAATTTTTTAGCTCAAACGTCTAATCAATACGTTTACGGAAAAGAGAAATTAGTACAAGCTGTTTACATCGACTGCCCGGATCGTTACCCTAGCGATACTAAAACCCAAGCTAACGCTCGTTTACGTGGCCACAGCCTTATTGTAAATTTTGATTTATCTTCGCTTCCAATATTTGAAGCCCGCATCGCTTTAGAAGAGAAAATATTAGAACAGTTAAATATTCAAATTGACGCATTATACAGCTTCAAGCGCGAAGTAGACTCATTAACTGGAACAACAGGTTCTAATCAAAGCTACCTTGAACTAGTAAATCAAGTATTGGCTATAGTTCCTGTATATGTTTCTACAGACCTAAGATCTCAACTCGATCAAATAATTATTACGGATTCTATCAGTCGTTACAACAGAGCATCAGCAGCTTTAGTGCCAGCTTGGTATGTTAAAAATAAAAAGTCACTTTTAATTACAGTGGGTCATGTTGACGCTGGAAGTGGGGATCAATTGGCGATTGGCGCTGCGGGAATTAATGCTTTAGTTAAAGCCGTTACACAAAACGGATTTACATCTATCGATACTTTATTAGTTGATACAGAAGAAGTTGAAAGTACTCTAGTTAACTTCGGTCATTTTTTAACTCCAGAAGTTGAGTCTTTGTTAGCAGTTAATAATGTTAAAAACATAACGTTTAAAGCTAACCCTGAAACAGCACAAAATCTTTTTACAGGCACAACTTTAACTTTAGGAACTACAGTCGAAAAAATGAACTTCGTAGTCGATCTTTTATTTAGATAATTATAAAGAGAGAATAAAATCTAGTGGAGCACTTGCTCCACTACAGTATTGGCCGATTCGGCAATTTCAGTTTCTGAAGCTTCACGCGCACTCAACACTTCAATTTCAAAAATTAAATCTTGGCCAGCTAGTGGATGATTGCCATCTAAAGAGGCCATATTAGTGTGAAGTTCTAGAAGTTTATATTCGCGAACAGTTCCGCTTTTGCCAACGATCTGAATTTTTTGGCCCGTTTTAAGATGCTTAGGTAACTTGTTGCGCGGAAATAAAATCACTTTGCTCGGATCGTAAAATCCGTAAGCCTCGGCAGCTGTTAAATTGATCAGGCGTTTTTCGCCTTTAACTAAATTTTGTAAACCTAAGACTAAACCACTGAGCATTCCGCCTTCAGCTTGGTTTGCCGCTAAAACTTCGTTATTAAATGTAGTGCTGATCAGTTGTCCGGTGCGGCTCTTTAAAATGCAGTTAAATGATACGACTTGAATACCCATGATGTCTCCTTTAACAAAGTTGAATAACTCAAAATGACTCTAAAGAATGACTTGAATGGTTTCGACTGTTTTCAGTAGAACACCTATTGAGGCGAATGGATACAGCTATCTTTTGTACTAGGCTATAGACGATTAAGGCTCAAATTTTATCAATAGTGTGGTGGTTTATCATCGGCAGGACCTATCTCAAGTTCGCTGTTAGTACCGCTTTGTAGGCGTTTAGTCAGATTTGTTATCGTCTTTTGAAGCAGATCGATTTGTTGCTGTTGCTTGTATATAACGTCGTTTAGCTCTTCAAGGCTCTTATCTTGGTGAGCTAATTTGATTTCGATTTCGATAAAGCGTTTTTCGTCTGACATGCCTCACGTCATCGCACTTTTTAACGAATTAGTAAAGCTTTAGGCGGGTTGTTAGAGAAAAATCTTCAAAAAGTGAAATTAAATCAGTATAGTTTTCATATGAAAAAGACTATTTTAAGCGGCAGTACAGTCACAGGCGATTTAACTTTAGGCAACTATATAGGAGCCATTAACAACTGGAAAAAGATGCAGGATGAGTACAACTGTCTTTATTTCTTAGCAGACCTGCATGCGCTGACTGTTCAACAAGATCCAAAAGTTTTAAAAGAAAGAACTTATAGTTTTTATGCCCAGTATTTAGCTTTAGGTTTAGATCCAGAAAAAAATATTATTTTTGCACAGTCACAAGTTCCTGAGCACACCGAACTCGCATGGATTTTAACCTGTTTAACACCAATGGGTAATTTAAACCGCATGACCCAGTTTAAAGAAAAATCTGAAAAACATGTTAAAAATATTAATGCAGGATTATTCACTTATCCCGTTTTAATGGCGGCTGATATTTTATTATATCAAGCGGATGTCGTGCCTGTGGGCGAAGATCAAAAACAGCACATCGAGCTTTGTCGTGATTTAGTGGGCTATTTTGAAAATCGTTATGGAGGGGGTATTTTAAAAATGCCAGCCCCTTATATTGCTAAAAGCGGTGCTCGTGTTATGTCATTACAAGAGCCTGATAAAAAAATGTCAAAGTCAGATGAAAACGAAAAAAACTTTGTTTCCATTATCGATGATCCTAAAAAAATCGAAAAGAAAATTAAATCAGCGGCAACTGATTCAGGAACTGAAATAAAGTTTGATCCTGAAAACAAGGCTGGAGTTTCAAATCTTTTAACAATTTTTTCAATTCTTTCTGGTCGCAGTATCGAAAGCCTAGAAAACGATTACGTCGGAAAGATGTACGGTCATTTAAAAGTAGACTTAGCTGAAGTTGTATTAAGCACTTTAAAACCTGTACGCGAAGAGTACGATAAATTAATGATGGATCGTAGTCATCTAGAAGCGCAAATGGCTAAGGGTGCTGATCGCGCGCGAGTTATTGCCTCAGATACAGTTAAAAAAGTTTACGATGCTGTAGGTTTAGTGCCTCGTAGATGAGCCATGTTGAGCTGATTCCGATCTTTGATGATAACTACGTATTTATGATTGTCGAGGGCCGTGAAGCTATTCTTGTGGATCCGGGCGAGGCCGTGAAGGCTCTAGATCTCATCCAACAAAAAAATTTGACACTTAAAGCAGTATTGGTCACTCATCATCACCCAGATCATATTGATGGTTTACCTAAAATTAAAACTAAATTTCCAGAGATTCCAATTTACGCTCCATTAAAAAACAAAACTCAAATTCCTCTAGCTACACATTTTGTGCAAGAAGGGGATAGCGTGCTTGATTATATCGTCATGGAGCTGCCAGGACATACACTGGGCCATATTGCTTTTTACGATCAAAAAAATAATCGTTTATTTTCTGGAGATGTACTTTTCGGCTTAGGTTGCGGAAGGTTATTTGAAGGAACACCAGAAGTTGCTTTTTCGAGTCTTTCACGAATTAAATCTTTGCCAGCTAATTCTTTGATTTATTGTACACATGAGTACACCGAAACTAATTTGAAATTTTGTAAATCACTCAATATGAATATTGGCGATTACGAAGAAGCTCTTTTTGAAAAAAGAAAAGGAAACAGCCCCTCTGTTCCCTTAAACCTTGGATCAGAGTTGAAATCTAATCCTTTTTTATTATGTAATAACGTATCTGACTTTGCAGTTCTGCGTAGGCAACGCAATCAATTCTAATCATTGAGAAATTTTATTAGCATCTTTACGAACTTGCATTAAGAAAGCTGTAAAGTCGTTTGCTAGTTGAAGAGTTTTTTTGTCTAATTTTTTCGGAGTGTCATAGTTAATTAAGAAATCAGATAATTGAGCATAAAGATTGCCACCAGTTTTGACTCCTTGAAAATGTCTTTCAACATTTTCAACTAATTCAGGATTGTTTTCTCTTTGATAGTTGCTGATCAATGTGCCTAATGATCTGAAGTCACGGCGAGTGATGTTGATACCACTGCGGTTACAGCTAGCTGGGTCTGTGCTTGTGCTAAATTGCCAGTAGTCGATCATTGAAGCTTTTTTCTCGCTTCTTTCTTCTTCATTACAACCAGGAGTTTGCGCTAATGTCGTAGAGGTTAATTCGCCATTATACATGATCATTACATTTTTTTGGCCACCATGAAATGAAGATAATAAAGTTACTTCAAGTAAAGCTTCGTCCCAGTGATGATTTTTAAGTTCGGCCATTAAGTGACGATCTTGTTCTGCTGTGTAAACCGCGATAAAATCACTGGCTACTGCTTGACCTTCTTCAGAAATATTTTCAAAACCAGAAGCGTCGCTATTTAATAAGATTTGTAAAATTGATTTGTAAAATTCTTCTGAATTTTCGCCATCGGCACGAACATACTTTTCTAAAATTTGTAAGTAGTGCTTATCAGAAGCGTCTAATGCCATACGGCCTGGAGCTTCGCCAAAACTGCGACCTGTCATTTCGTCTTTTTCGAATTCGCCAGTGCCGTAGTTAACGTTGTAAGCAAAACTGTTGTCGCTAATTTTAAGAGCTACTCCGCCGCCACTTACTAAAGCCAAGAATGTAGCTAAGTCATAACGTCCAGCTGAGATACCAGCATCAGCAATAGCTTGTGGAAGATCGTAAAAAGTAATTTTTTCGCCTGAAGAATTTAAGTCATCGGCTAATTGTTTTAAAGCAGCCTGTGAACCAGCGGCTCTGATAGCTTTTGCAGAAACTTTAGCATCCACATTTTTTAAAGCGGCTAAAACCGTTTTGCCATTGGCAACTACAAAGCCTTCAGTTGCATACTCATCTAAGGAAGGTTTTATAACATTTTCCATCAAAGCAAAAAAGGTTGTTCCTTTGTTAGCTGTGATATCAACAACTGTAGAGTAGTTTAAAAGACCGCCATCATTTTTGGCTGCGAAGCTGAGTGAGCTTAATAATAAAAGGGAGATTAATAATAAGTTTTTCATATGCATTTCCTTGGTTAATGAAATTCTTATAACTTATGGCGCTATATTTTAAAATAGTATTATAATCAATTTATTATTCACTTTATGAATAGCTTATTTAAGGCTTCGTAATGCAATATAAAGAGGTGTCGCGAATAAGACCGAGGTTTTGAAGCCCCAGAGAGCTTTTGAGGCTATGAAATTCTTTCTCTATGGAAACGCCGTGCTCTTCTAAAGACTTAAGTAAAACAAAAGCCCGACCTCCTTTTGCTAATGAGTACTCGATGGCTTTTATCAGTGAAGTAAAGTCTGAATCTAAGAAGAAGCGGCAACGATTCTTAAACTCATTTGGTGAAAGTAGGCCAGCTTCTTTACGAAAATAAGGTGGGTTACTGATAATCAAATCGTACTTCTCTTTAT
>JBEBIK010000134.1:0-5899 GCA_040080445.1 Pseudobdellovibrio sp. | reverse complement strand
TGAACTGAACTTGTAGAAACAGATCTATTTGTTTTAATTTTTTTATTAACTTCTGTAGCCCATTTTTTGATTTGCTCATCAGTTACTTTAGACTTAAGACCTTCAGCAAAATGAGTTTCGATAAATCTTGTGGTCATTTTACCTGATCGAAACTCTTCATGATTTAAAATTTCAATTAAGTAAGGAATATTTGTATAAACACCAAAAACTCTTGAGTCTTTTAATGTGCGTATCATTTTATCAATGGCTCTGGATCTATTTTCGTCCCAAACGATAACTTTGGCAATCATTGGGTCGTAGTGAGAAGTAATGGTATCGCCAGTTTCAAAACCGAATTCATAGCGTCTACGAGGGCCTTCTGGCCAATGCACACTACCTAATAAGCCTGTTGAAGGCATACCACCTTGATACGGGTTTTCGGCATAGACGCGGCATTCAATTGAATGCCCTTTTGGCATGCGAATGTCTTGGCTGTTAAAGATAAAGTTACCTTCTGCAGTTAAAATCTGCATTTTAACTAAGTCTACGCCCATTACTTCTTCAGTTACTGGGTGCTCGACTTGCAAACGTGTATTCACTTCAAGCAAATAGAATTGGTTGTCTTGTAATAAAAACTCTACGGTTCCTGCATTTTTATATTTTCCGAGACTAGCAATAGAACAGGCGACTTCACCCATTTTTCTTCTGAGGTCTTCAGTTAATGAAGGAGAAGTTGCTTCTTCGATAATTTTTTGATGGCGTCTTTGTACAGAGCACTCTCGGTCAAACAAATGCACAACTTTGCCTGTGCAGTCGCCAAAAACTTGAAACTCAATATGTTTGGCATTACCTAAATACTTTTCTAAAAATACCTGTGCTGAGCCAAACGCCGAAAGAGCTTCACGCTGGGCCGACTCAATTAAGTCTTTTGCATCATTCATATTTTGAATGAGCTTCATACCGCGCCCGCCGCCACCAGCTGCTGCTTTAACAATTACAGGTAAACCAATTTTTTCAACTTCTTTAAGTAAGGTAGGAATAGACTGATCTTCGCCTTCATAGCCTGGAATTAATGGAAGCCCTGCTTGTTTGGCTATATTTTTAAAAGATACCTTATCGCCGAGTTTACGTATCGCATCTGATGAAGGGCCAATAAAAATTAGGCCACTTTTTTCACACTGTTCAGCAAAGTCAGCATTTTCAGATAAAAAACCAAAACCTGGATGAACGGCGTCTGCACCAGCGGCTAACGCGGCATTAATATTGGCTTCAATATTTAAATAACTCTGTGCAGTCGGAGCTGGACCAATACACATTTTTTTAGTGGCTAATCTATATGCTCTGGATTGCATATCAACATCAGAGTGTAATAGCACGGTTTCAATTCCGAGCTCTTCGCAGGCGCGAATGATTCGTACTGCTACTTCTCCACGATTTGCAATTGCGACTCTCGTAATTTTTTTCATAAACTTTAATACCCTAATCTATTTACTTAAAAACTGCTTAATTTTATCTTGGCCTTCAGCACTAACTCTTCTTTCAGAAATAACTTTAGTGCAGAGAACCTGATTTTCCGATTGCGTGGACGCATTGAGCGCATTCAGTAATTTTTTAGTTTCACGCATGGCTTCGCGGCCATTACTTGAAAATTTTTTGACAACATCGCTTAATTCAATTTTTTCAGAAAATGTGTGTTGTACTAAACCAATTCGCCTAGCCTCTTCAGTATTAAAAATTTCGCCACTCACCATAAGTGGGCGATAAAAAGCATCTTGAATTTTTCTTGAAATAAAACCTGAAATTACGGCAGGTGCCAAACCTAATTTAACTTCGCTAAAGCAAAATTGTGTTTTGTTTTCGGCAAAAACATAATCAGCACAAGCCAATAGCCCTAAAGCCCCACCAAACACGCCACCGTGAGCAATAGTTACAATCGGTACTTGGCAAGTGTAGAGAGCTTCAAACATATTCCAAAGTTTTTTTGAATCCTCGATGTTTTCTTCTAAAGAATAATTCACCATCGACTTCATCCAATTTAAATCGGCTCCAGAACAAAAAGCTGTTCCTTCGCCTTTTAAAACGATGAGCTGAGTTTTAGTTGAGGAGTTCTCAGAGTTAAAAAACTCCGTGAGCTCCGCAATCATTTCTGGATGAAACGCATTTTTAACTTCAGCACGATTTAAACTTATAATTTTAACAGAATCGTTTGATTCGTAATTTTCAACTTTAATAAACTTCATCATTACATCCTGAAGACGCCCTGTTGTTTAGGGCCCCAGTCTTTGTTAAGGCTGGCTGAAATTCCAAGAGCTAGCACACGACGAGTGTCTTTAGGGTCAATAATTCCATCATCCCAAACTCTTGCAGTCGAAAAATAAGCTGAACTTTCATGCTCGTATTTTTCAAGAGTTGGTTTTTTAAATTCAGCTTGTTCTTCTACCGACATCGTTTGACCTTTTAATGCCAACTGATCCATTTTAACAGTTAATAAAACATTAGCTGCTTGCTCGCCGCCCATGACGCTGATCCGTGCATTTGGCCACATCCAAAGCTGGCGTGGTGAGTAAGCTCTTCCACACATGCCGTAATTACCTGCTCCGTAAGAGCCGCCAATTACGACTGTAAACTTAGGCACACGTGCATTTGAAACCGCCATTACCATTTTAGCGCCATGCTTAGCGATGCCTTCGTGTTCGTATTTTTTTCCGACCATAAAGCCCGTAATATTTTGTAAAAATATTAATGGAACTTCTCGTTGCTCGCAAAGTTCAATAAAATGTGCTGCCTTTTGTGCGCTTTCGCTAAAAAGAACACCATTATTAGCGATAATTCCTACGGGCATTCCCCAGATGTGAGCAAAACCTGTTACTAATGTTTTTCCGAATAAAGCTTTAAACTCATGAAACTTGGAACCATCTACAATACGTGCAATAACTTCACGAATATCAAAAGGTATTCTTGAATCTGAAGGCATCACTCCATAAATTTCTTCAGGAGAATAAAAAGGCTCTTCAATAGGAAGAGTTTTAAGTTGGATATTTTTACGTTTATTTAAATGTTTAACGATCGATCTGGTGATTTCGATAGCGTGTTGATCATTTTCTGCAAAGTGATCTGTTACTCCAGAAATTTCACAGTGTGTTGTGGCTCCTCCAAGATCTTGCGCATCTACAACTTCTCCAGTTGCTGCTCGAACGAGCGGCGGGCCACCTAAGAAAATAGTACCTGTGTCTTTTACGATGACGTTTTCATCGCTCATTGAAGGAACATAAGCACCGCCAGCCGTGCAAGACCCCATCACAACTGAAATTTGAGATATGCCCTGAGCGCTCATGCGAGCTTGATTATAAAAAATTCTTCCGAAGTGATCACGATCTGGAAACACTTCTGATTGCATTGGTAAATAAGCACCTCCGCTATCAACTAAATAAATACAAGGTAAGCCATTTTCCATGGCCACTTCTTGCGCCCGTAAATGCTTTTTAGCCGTCATTGGAAAGTAGGTTCCACCTTTAACAGTTGCATCGTTGGCTACAATTATACACTCAGTGCCTTCAATAAATCCTATACCAGTTACTACACCGCCACCGGGAGCTTGGCCTTCGTACATATCAAATGCAGCTAAAGTCGAAAATTCTAAAAAAGCTGTACCAGCATCTACTAAAGCATCAATACGTTCACGTGCAGTTAGTTTACCGCGAGATTTATGTTTTTTAACTGCATCCTCACCGCCGCCTAGTTTAGCGATGTCGACTTGTTTACGCCATTTTTGTACTTGCTCAAAAAGCGCAGCTTTATTTTTCGCAAAATCAGAAGAGTTAGTGTCAATTTGACTTTCGATTATCATGTTTAATTCCTTAAGCGATGAGTTCAGTCTTTTCGATTTGAAGCTTGAGTTTAACAAGATCGGTTTTTTTCGATTTTTCGAATTTTATTTTAATATCGAATTCAATTTCATTTTTTTTATGTCTTTGAAAATCAATAAAAAAATCGTCGATTATTAATTGTTCTGTTTCGAGAATAAGCTCAAGATCTTGCGACCACTTTTGTTTTTTTGAAACGCTAATCTCGCTACTTGTGATTTGAAAAAAACTCTCACTCATTTGCTTTTGTAAAAAGGCTCTGCAAAGTTCTAGGCTGGCATTAATTACCAAGCCCTGATGAATCTCTTGCTGAAAATCAAAATTAGTCGGCCGAGAAGGAACTAGTGCCTTTAATGAAAAGTCAGAAACCTCGAGCATTCTAAAACCCGTTCCAAGTAATTCAGGTGCTAGCCAGTCTAACGCGTAGCTTAAGGCTGGCTGCAATGGTTTAGGACTTTTAACTTGCGCCCAAGTTTTTAGCTCTTTTAACTTTTCAGTGGTCATTTTGTAGAAGTTCATAATCTATAATCCTTGCCTCAGAAGACGCTAACATGTTGAACTAGGCTTGTCACATTTCATGAGCTATGTCAGGAGGCAACAATGACTAAATTAATCAGTTTTGTCGTATTTATCGCAGCATTCGTATCGACTTGGTTTTTATTCAATTCCGAGAGCAAAATCAGCCTAGCAACCCATGCTGGTATACAAAGCAAATTTATCACTTTAATAGAAGAAACTGTTAAAGCGGCTAAACCTAACTCAAGTAACTTCGAAATTTTGAACATTTACACTGAAAAAATTGATGATAACCAGATTGGCGCCCACTTTTCATACAAATACACCGACCAATTAGAAGATAAAGAAAAAGTAAACCAAGTGATGTCGGGCGTCGCCGTTCTTTACCGTGGTCTTTCTGAAAATCCGCAAGATGATAAATGGATCGTAAAATCAATTAAAACTGATCAAGCGACCCTCGAATTTCAACAAGGCATAGTGGTTAATTCTGAAGCCTCTGTCGCAGCTTCTTCTGACATTACTGATCCTGTAAAAGTCGAAGAAAAAAAGAACGAATAAATGCTAGATCGCTTTATTACGATAGATGAGCATGGGGACATTTTTTTAGACGCAGACTCTGCGCCCATCTTGAACCCAAATGACATAGAAGAAATTCATCGTAATTTACGACTAACTGACAAATTTGTACTCGTTTCGGAATTTCAAGAAGAAGAATATATTATTGAGGCTTTTGATCACGCCTTACATATAATTGCCGTTGAGTTTAAAGATCAAAAAATATTTTTACAAACCAAGCAAAACACTTTATTTATGGCCAACAACGAAAAATGGTCTGTCGATGAGTGGGATCGCTTTAACGGCTTAACCACTTCTGGCGCGCCTTTCGTGTTAACTAAAAAAGCTCAAGAACAATTATTTAATTTGGCTGAATCATTTGATGATGAAGGTTTTGTTGCAGAAAAAAATTACATCGCAACTCCCCCATATTATATCGAAACTCCTGATGTACAAAATTCAAAATACTGGACCGATATTTACAAAGCCGAAGAAAACCCAGGTTGGAATTTAAAAGATGCGGCCGAAGCATTTAAAGATATGCTTCCACGAATTAAATTACCTAAATCAAGAATCTTAGTTTTAGGTTGCGGCGAAGGTCATTTGCTCAAGCTGGGCACGTTGTAACGGCTGTGGATTTTTCAAAAGAAGCTATTGAGCGCGGCAAAAAAACTTATGCCGATCTCAGCGAAAAACTTACATTTTACGAATCTGATGTTTTTCACCTTCCACAAGAGTGGAGTTACAGTTTTGATGTGGTCGTAGAGCACACTTGCTTTTGTGCAATCTCTCCCGATAAGCGTAATGAATTGGTGCGCTTATATCGCCGCATGCTACACGAAGAAGGTCAGTTGTTAGCTGTGTTTTTTACTATGGATAAAAGATCGGGCCCACCATTTGGAGCTACCGAATGGGAAATTCGTAAACGTACAGAGCTAGGATTTCATTATTTATTCTGGGGAAGATTAAGAAATTCTCTGCCGCAA
>JBEBIK010000133.1:0-5920 GCA_040080445.1 Pseudobdellovibrio sp. | reverse complement strand
AAAGGCAAATATTTTTTCATTCTAGCAAGCTAGAGTCAATTTACGCCTACGTATATGCTCTAGCTTGCTAGAATGATATTTTATTTTTATTTAAAATAATAAAACGATCTGAAAGAAATAAAGCTTCATCTAAATCAGAAGAAACTAAAATAATAGATTTATTGCTTTTGGCGTAAGCTAGCATTGAGTTGTGAATTTTTTCTTGAGCTCCCAAGTCCACACCGCGAGTTGGGTGCGCAGCTAGCAGTATTTCAGGGTCTTCCAGAAGCTCGCGTCCAACTACAAATTTTTGTTGGTTGCCACCTGAAAAATCAGATAATGCTTTATTAATATCGGGCGGACGCACATCCCAATCAGTAACAAGTTTAAGTGCTACTGACTCAAGAGACTTTAAATTAATTATTCCATTCTTAGTGAACAAATTTTTATGTTTAAGTAGCAGATGCTCGCTTAAGTTGAGCTCATCAAAAACGCTGAGTTTAATTCGGTCTTCAGTAATATCGCCAAAACTCAAGCTATTTTTTTTAAACTCTTGAAGTATTAATGAAATTAAAGTTTCTTGACCGTTACCTTCAATGCCAATGACTCCAAATATTTCAGATTTCTGAACACGAATTGTAGTGTTTGGAATGGTAATGCTGAACTCTTCTGAAGAAATACCAGCGTTTGAATTATTTTTAACAATACGGCGACCGATCATAAGTTCAGCCATCTGCTCAGTAGATATTTTATCTTTCTCATGAGTTGAAACTAGTTGTCCTTGTCTGAGTACGCTAATTTCGTCAGCAACAAATTTAATTTCATTGAGTTTATGAGAAATGATAATAATAGTCTTGCTTTCGGTCTTAAGCTGCAAAATAAATTTTAATAATTCGTGTGACTCTTGCGGAGTCAATACAGCAGTAGGCTCATCGAAAATTATAATTTCGGGCTCTTGCATGAGCGCTTTAAGAATTTCGAGACGCTGAGCTTCGCCTACGCTTATGTGTTTAACGAGTTTATGTAAATCTGTTTGCCATCCAAAACGTTTTAAAAGAAATTGTGCACGCGACAAAACTTCATCTTTATTTTTAAGCTTTAAAGAAAATTGATCAGAGCTTGCACTTAAAATTAGATTGTCTAGTGCCGTAAGCTCATCAGCTAAAACAAAGTGCTGGTGAATGAATGCAATTCTATTTTTAAAAGCATCTTGGGCCGATTGTGGTTTATACAAATCTCCGTCTAGTAACATCTCTCCGGAAGTCGCTGGTGTGATACCACCTAGTAATTTAACTAAAGTAGATTTGCCTGCACCATTTTCGCCTATGATGGCATGTATAGTTGATTTTTTAATTGATAAAGAAACATTACGGCACGCAATGTAATCGCCATAGGCCTTTGTAATGTTTCTAAATTCAATATGCGACATTATTTTGTAATATAATAATCAGGTACTGATATTTTTTTGGCGACGATTAGTTTTTTGATTTCGGCTAATTTAGCTTTTTCAGCTACCGACCATAATTTTTCGTTATTTGAATCTAAAGACCAGTCTACGCCAGAATTTTTTAAGCCAAAGCGAACAACGCCAGCTTTAAATTTTTTATCAATACTAGCTTTAATGGTGTCAAATACAGCTACGTCGACACGTTTTAACATGCTTGTTAGTACCACTCCTGGTTTCATCCAATTTTGGTTAGAATCTACACCGATTGCAAAAATTTTCTTTTCAGCAGCGGCATCAAACAGACCTGAGCCAGATGCGCCTGCTGCGTGAAAAATTACATCAGCTTTTTTACCCGCTTGAGAAAGAGCCATCTCTTTGGCTTTAGCTGGATTGTTCCAAGCTTCGCCCGTTACACCGATGTAGTTGTTGATTACAGTTGCTTTTGGGTTTACGTATTTAACGCCAGCCTCAAAACCTTTTTGAAAACGTCTGATCATCGGAATATCCATTCCACCAATAAAACCAACAACGCCAGTTTTAGATTTCATAGCTGCTGCAGCTCCTACTAAAAATGAACCTTCGTGTTCTTCAAATAATAACGATCTTACGTTGTCAGCTTTAATTTCTCCATCAACGATGGCAAATTGTGTTTGCGGAAATAAAGCCGCTACTTTTTTAATAGCGTCGGTTTGGGCAAAGCCGATACCGATAATTAGATCATATTTTTTTTGTGCAAAATTTCTGTGTAAAACTTCAAGAGAGTTGTTGTCGGTAGCTTCAACGTATTTAAGTTCGATACCAAGTTCTTTTTGTGCCTTGGTAGCACCTTCATAGGCTGAAGAATTGAAAGACTTATCGTCTTTGCCACCTTTATCTAAAACTAATCCTACTTTGATGGTAGCAAAAGCATTTAATGCAACGAACATTAATACGCTAATAAGACTCAGTTTTAGCATAGCTAACTCCTTAAAATTAAAGCAAAAATCAATTTATTAAGTTCTAAAATTTGGGGGTTGAGTAGTCAACAAAGAACTGCCTCGGAAATACTTGGGTTTAGGCTATTTTTTGAGTCCAATAGCGCGAATTTTTGAATTAAGAGCTAAGAAAGCATTAGGTTGATCGTCTTCGTCGTGAAGATCGCCAACAACTTCTTCAAATATGTCTTCAATGGTTACAATTCCAATGGGCTCTTGATCCCGTAAAATGACAGCCAAATGACTCTTGTTGTTTTGCATTTTTTTGAGCGCATTAAGAATAGGCTCTTTAGGCGTTAAGTACATGGCAGAGCGAATAAGTTGATTCCAGTCAATTTTGGCAATTTCAGATTCAGAAACGAATTCTTTAGCATGTAAAATGCCAATAATTGTACCATCGTGATTGATAACTGGTAGACGTGTGTAGCGGTCTTCTTTAATTTTCTGTAAAACTTCATGTTGGTGGCTGTCGTTATAAACCGTCGAAACTTCGTCCCACGGGACCATTACGTCTTTAACCATTCTTTTATCAATATTGATCAGATTAAAAACATATTGGCGGTTGGCTTCGCTTAAGTTGTCTAAATCAACACCATCTTCGGTGGCTACACCATTTTCTGATTTAAAGCGTGAAAAAATAAATTTAGTAAAAAACTTTGTTGAGCCTTCAAGTAAAAAAACAAAGGGATAAAAAAGCCGATCAAGCAAAATTAAAATATATCCACCAGACAGAGCAATTTTTAATGGAAATCTTAATGCGATTGATTTGGGAACCAACTCGCCGATTACAACGCTTAAGTAAGTTAAAGGGAGTACAACAAGCGCAATAGCTATAAATTCAGAAGTTTCAGGAGAGGTGGTAAGCCAACCCATTATAAACGGACTTAAATACTCTTGAGCACCAGCTCCAGTCACTGCAGCAGAAATTGCGCCGACTAATGTGATGCCTATTTGTAAAACTGATAGTGTACGCTCGGGATTAGTTTTTAAATCCAAAACTCTTTTGGCAGAAACCTGACCACTCATGGCTAGCTTTTTAATATGGGCCTTTGAGACGGTAACGAAGGCCATTTCAATACAAGATAAAATCGCATTGAGTATTAAACAAAGTGCGATTACAAAAATCTCAGTCATTGCGGTATTACAGCATATATTTGTGTATTAGTACATGGAGCATGACACGACTCAATACAGACCTATGCCGAGTATATCTGGGCTTAAAATTCGCATATAGTTTGAGTGGTAAAAATCAAAAAACACAGAGGTCAATAATGAATCAGGGTTACTATTCACAACCAAGTATTTCAAAAACTAAAATTGCATTTTTATCAGACGACGACCTTTGGGTGGTTGAACGAAAAGGTGGCATTGCGCAGAGATTAACAGCCAACAAAGGAATGCTTGCGTCTCCTTGTTTTTCTCCTGACGGAAAAAATATTGCATTTATCAGCACAGATACTGCTGTTGAAGGAGATTTGTATATTATTTCCTCAGAAGGCGGAGAAGCCAAAAGATTAACATGGTTAGGCGTGAGTCGAGTGGTGGCTTGGAAAAATAATACGACTTTGTATTTTACAAGTGGAATTGAAGGATATCCTGGGAGAGAAGCTCATGTTTACGAATTGGATATTACAACTCAAGATTTTAAAAAAATTAATTTAGGACCAAGCTCATTTTATCATAAAGGCAGTGGCTTTCAGGTTTTGGCACGTAACTCAGGCGATTCCGCTCGTTGGAAACGCTACCAAGGAGGAACGGCAGGCGTTTTATGGACTCAGCAAGGGGCTGGAAAATTTCAACGCATCTTAAAAAACATTAAAACGAATATCACGCGTCCTGAGATTATTAATAAACAAATTTATTTTATTTCAGATCACGAAGGTGTCGCTAATATTTACACTTGTGATTTAAGCGGACAAAAAGTTAAGCGTTTAACCAATCACTTAGAGTATTATTGCCGCAATTTGCGCGGCCATGAAGATACATTAGTTTATCAATGTGGTGCTGAGATTTATACTTATGATTTACAATCTGGTAAAAATGAAAAAATCGAAATTTCTTGCGCTACAACTGCGATGCAATCGATTAATCGCTTTGAAAATTGGTCGCGCTACTTTCATGGTGCAGACGTGCATCCTCAGTCTTCAGAAGTAGCCTTAATATCGCGTGGTCATTTGTTTCAGATGCCGCCATTTAGTGGTGTGGTTAAAGAATTTGATACCGATAAAAATATTCGTTATGCGTACCCTAGTTATAACTTTGATGGTTCAAAGCTATTGGCTGCAGGTGCACATGGCGAATCCAATGAAGCTTTATTTTTATTCGATACAAAAACGCTGGTTAAAAAACAAATTTTCGCTCAAGTTAATTGGGGAAAAATTTGGGCTGTGAAGTGTTCGCCCAAAGCCGATTTTGTAGCCGTAATTACTAATAAAAAAGAAGTGTATCTTTTAGATCTTAAGAAAAATTCGTTTAAAAAAATTGAAACAAACACATTTAACAGACCTTCAGAACTTGAATGGTCGCCAGATGGACGCTACTTAGTTTACTCGGCAAGTGTAGACTCAAGACGCGCTACTTTGCGCATTTACGATACTAAAAAAAGTGATCTTCGATTTTTATTAAATCCAGTGGCTATGGATTTTTCTCCATCATTTGATCCCGAAGGAAAGTATCTCTATTTCTTAAGTGTTCGCGACTTCGCTCCTAACTACAACGAAACACATTTTGACCTAGGTTTTCCGTTTGCTATTCGCCCGTACGTAGTTGCGCTTAATCCACAAACTCCAAGTCCATTTGAAGCGCCTTATGAAAACCCAAAAGCTGAAGAGAAAAAAGACGATAAAAAATCAAAGAAAAAAAGCCCTAAAGAAGAGCTTAAAGTTGAAATTGATTTTGACGGTATTGAAAACCGAATTCAGGCCTTTAGCTTACCTTTAGGTGGTTATTCTAAAGTTGCAGGCATTAAAGGTGGCATAATTTACTGGAAAGGTGATGTCGAGCCAATTGAAAATCATGATCGCTTTCAAAATTCTAACGGCATAACTTTATATCATTATAAATTTGAAGATGCTTCGGAAGAAATTTTTCAAAAAAATGTCGAAGCTTTTTATTTAAATTCTGCAAAAACACACGCTTTAACATACGGTGCATCTAAGCTCAGACTTTTAGAAACAAAAGCTAAGCCCTCAGAAGAATTTAAAGTTGGAAAAAAAGATGGTGTGGTTGACAGCTCACGTTTAAAATTAAAAGTCGACCCTAGGCTTGAATGGCAACAGATGTACCACGAGGCATGGGTTCTGCAAAAAGAACACTTCTGGAGAAAAAATCTTTCAAATATAGATTGGAATTTAATTTATAAACGCTACCAAAGTTTATTGCTAAAAGTAAAAACGCGTTTAGAATTTTCAGATTTGATGTGGGAGATGCAAGGCGAACTAGGAACTTCTCACTGTTACGAAATGATGGGCAGTTACACTCGATTTGGTGCAGGAATTCCCTTTGCAAGACTCGGTGCTTA
>JBEBIK010000132.1:0-5996 GCA_040080445.1 Pseudobdellovibrio sp. | reverse complement strand
TATATACTTGAGGCGGCCAGCATACGTGCTGATATTATTATTCATACTTTAAAAATTAAAAATCATGATTTTTTTAATGATGAGATAATAGCTGAATTAAAAAAGCGTCATAAGAGAATTATCGTAGGGCCTGTGGCTAACTCAGAAGAGTTAGCCCAAGCCAAGAGCTTACAGCCATACGCTGTTATTTTAAACTACTGATATTTGAAGAGCTTGGTACAGCAATGTTGCCAGAGCCATCAAGATTATAAGTGTGTGTAACAGTTGTCTTCTTAAGTACTGTTTCAACTGTCCAATTAATATTTAAAATCATTCCAGCTAAAGGGTCTTGGCTTGTACCCATGTTGAATACGGCTTCTACATTAGCTTTGGCATTGAAGGTGTACATATAAGCTGTTGTCATTTCAAGTGGCTCTACAGATGCATAACCAATGTATCGGCCTACTCCGTTTACAGAGCCGCCGTATAATAAAATTATACGGTAAGTGAAGCGAACCACTTCAATTCCATATAAATTTTTGTAAACAACACTGATAACTTTTGATTTAGGCATTTGCCAGTTAGAAAGCTGATCCCAACGTAGTGCATTTTGTGGAAGAGCATTGGCTTTTGCTCCAGTGTAGTTTGCAACTGGTCTCCCTTTTTCAACAACGGTCCATATTTTTGTTCCGATATTGATAACTTTATCAACGATGAGGTCTGCTGTAGTTAAAGCGCGACCAATTGGTGTTGCGTTTAAAGTTAGATCGTTAATTTTATCATTTAAAGTATTGAAGAGTGAGTTGTTGGCTTCAGATTGAAGATAATATTCTACGAAGTCTGCATTGATTTCTTTAACTTCAACTGAACCTATTGTGAGGTGGTTCATGGTGTTTCGAGTAAACGGAATTTTTTTGTTTAAAGCAAAGGCGTTAAGGGATGTAAGTATTAGCAAAAGTGTAACTAGGCTAGATAAGCTCTTCATGTAATTTCCCCCTGAAGTGTTTGTTGTTAAAATCTTTTAGCAAACTCTGTTTCAGGGGTGAAGTTCTATTTGACAGGTATGTATTCATTACATGTCGTGATGCGAGAAACGCATTATAAAACCTTTGGATAGGGTCCAATCGACGAATTAAATAAAATGTAAATTAGTTGTTCAGTATTAGGCGCTAAGTTTCTTCTCTATTTTCATTTGCCTTTCATTTAAAATTCATATAATTTTCGAAGTTAAATACGAGTAAATAAGTCGTATTTAGTATATAATAATACTTCAACAGTATTAAAATTAACTAAATACTTAATATTAAAGAGTTTTTTATGAACAAAATGAATAAAAAAATGGAATATGCGCTAATGGCTTTAAAGCTTATTGCGCAAAGACCAGTGGGCTCTTTAACCACGGCTAAAGAGGTTTCAGATCAGATGCACATCTCATTTGAGGTAACAGCCAGAGTTTTACAGGCTCTTTCTTCACGTGGACTGCTAAAAGCTGAATACGGAGTTGGTGGCGGTTATTCTTTAGCAAAACCTTTAGCTGAGACTTCATTACATGATCTCTCAGAAATGCTCGAAGGTCATACCAACTTAACTAAGTGTTTAGAGCCCGATGAGCCTTGCGAGATTCACAGCACTTGCAATATTTCTTCGCCTATCGCTAATTTAAATAAAAAAATTCAAGAGTTCTATAAATCAGTTAGTTTAGAAGAGGTTCTTCATGTCTGATTCTTACGAATATAAATACGGCTTTACTACCGATATCGAAACCGAAGAGTTTCCTAAGGGTTTAAGTGAAGATATCATTCGTCTTATTTCGGCTAAAAAAAGTGAGCCTGAGTGGATGCTTGATTACCGTTTAAAGTCTTACCGGCACTGGCTTACCTTGACTGAGCCAACTTGGGCTGCAGTTACGTATCCGAAAATTGATTTTCAAGATTTAACTTATTACTCCGCTCCAAAAACAAAAATCGATGCTTCAAAATCTATGGATGAAATCGACCCTGAACTCATTAAAACTTTTGAGCGCTTAGGTATTCCGCTACAAGAGCAAAAACGTATTTCAGGAGTTGCGGTTGACGTGGTTTTTGACTCCGTTAGTATTGCGACCACTCGCTATGAAGAGCTCGACAACTTGGGCGTCATTTTTTGTTCCATTTCTGAAGCATTAAAAAACCATCCAGATTTAGTTAAAAAATATTTAGGAACAGTAGTTCCTGCCTCTGACAATTACTATGCTGCTTTAAATGGCGCGGTTTTTTCAGATGGTTCATTTGTTTATATTCCTAAAGGCGTAAGATGCCCCATAGATCTTTCAACCTATTTCCGTATTAATGCCAAAGAAACTGGGCAGTTTGAAAGAACTTTAATTATTGCTGAAGAGGGCAGTTATGTTAATTATCTCGAAGGCTGCACAGCTCCACAACGTGATGAAAATCAATTACATGCAGCGGTGGTTGAGTTATTAGCTTTTGATAATGCTGAAATTAAATATTCAACGGTGCAAAACTGGTACACGGGCGATAAAGAAGGCCGCGGTGGAATTTATAATTTTGTTACTAAGCGTGGAATTTGCAAAGGTAAAAATTCTAAAATTTCTTGGACCCAAGTCGAATCAGGTTCAGCTATTACTTGGAAATACCCATCGGTTATTTTGCAAGGTGATAACTCTGAAGGCGCATTTTACTCAGTGGCATTAACTCACGATTATATGCAAGCCGATACGGGCACAAAAATGATTCACATCGGAAAAAACACGAAGAGTACTATTATCTCTAAAGGAATTTCCGCAGGTCATTCTTCAAACGCGTACCGCGGACAAGTTAAAATTATGTCTTCAGCAGAAAATGCTCGTAACTATTCGCAGTGTGATTCTATGCTAGTAGGCGATAAATCCAGCGCGCATACATTTCCGTATATAGAAGTTAAAAACAAAACGGCTACTTTAGAGCATGAAGCCAGTACATCTAGAATTTCTGAAGATCAGATTTTTTATTTAAAATCTCGTGGACTAAATAATGAAAAAGCTATTTCAATGTTGGTCAACGGTTTTTGCAAAGAAGTATTTAAAGAATTGCCGCTAGAGTTCTCAGTCGAGGCCGTTAAATTAATTGAAATGAAATTAGAAAATTCGGTAGGGTAGGTTTATTATGTTAGAAATTAAAAATTTGCACGCTAAAGTAGAAGAAAAAGAAATTTTAAAAGGGCTTTCTCTTAAAATTAAAGCTGGTGAAGTGCATGCCATCATGGGACCAAATGGTTCTGGCAAAAGTACGCTTTCAAAAATTTTAGCAGGTCACCCAGCCTATGAAGTGACTTCGGGCGAAATTAAGTACGAAGTAAATTTTAAAATGCAAAACTTATTAGAACTCGAGCCGGATGTTCGTGCAAAAGAAGGCATCTTCTTAGCTTTTCAATATCCAATTGAAGTTCCAGGGGTGTCTAACTTTAATTTTTTACAAACTTCATTTAATGCAATTCTTCAGCACCAAGGCTCTGAGCCTATGAGTGATGGGGACTTTAGAGAATTTTTATATCAAAAAATGAAAGTCGTACAAATGCGTCCTGAATATTTAGAGCGCGCCGTTAACGTAGGTTTTTCAGGTGGCGAAAAAAAGCGAAATGAAATTTTACAAATGGCGGTATTGTCTCCTCGCTTAGCTCTTTTAGATGAAACTGATTCGGGTCTTGATATCGATGCTTTAAGAATTGTTGCTGAAGGCGTAAATAAATTAAGATCAAAACAAAATGCAATCGTTTTGGTTACACACTATCAACGTTTACTAGACTATATTAAGCCTGACTTTGTTCACGTATTAGCTGACGGTAAAATAATTCAGTCAGGTGACGCAAGTTTAGCTCTTGAGCTCGAAAAAAAGGGCTACGACTGGTTGGTTAAATAACTATGAGCTGGCAAAACAGTTACTCTCTTTTTAAAAACAATTCAGCCTTGGATAGCCTTAAAGCTAACGAAAAAAGACAGCAGTCTTTTGATATGTTTACAGCTGCTGGTTTACCATCGCGCCGCGAGGAAGCTTGGAAATACACATCCCTCACAGATTTTAAAAACATTGAATGGAAATCTAGCGATCAATCTGGTGAATTTTTAACGCATGAACAAATGCAAGAAGTTTCTAAACAACTTCCTTCAGATTTTATTAACTATGTGTTTGTAAACGGTATTTTAAATAAGACTTTATCTGATGATTTTGACACCTTAATTGAATTTTCTGAACTTGAAGAAAACGATTTTAAATTTGACGAAACACACGCTGAATCTCGTTTGCTTAATTTAGCACAGTCTTTTTTAAATAAAAAAATTAGCATTTCTATAGCTAAAAATAAAACTATCGAAAAACCGGTACAAATTGTGTTTGTGCAGTCTTCAGATAACTCAGTTTACTTAAGCGAAAAACTAGATGTGACATTAGCTGAAAACTCTGAATTAAAGCTTTTAGTTCACTCAATTAGTTTTATTAATTCTACAGCTGACGCGATGAACTTAAATGTGAATATCAATGTGCAAAACTCGGCTCGTTTAACATTAGTTCAGCTCCAAAATGAAGATACCGATTCTTTTCACTTCTCTCAGTGTAATTTAAATGTGGCCTCAAATGCACAAGTAAATAGTTTAGCCCTAACTATGGGTAATAAACTTACGCGTAATTATTTTCAGCTTAACTTCACAGGCGAGCATGCCTCTGCTTCGGTTTTTGGTTTGGGAGTTATTGATTCGCACCAACATATGGATAATTATACTTTTTTACGTCATGCAATTGGCAATAACCAATCGGTACAACACTATAAGTCGATTTTATCAGGGTCTTCGCACTCCGTATTTAGGGGCCGTGTGATGATTGAGCCCAATGCGCAAAAAGCCAACTCTTCACAATTAAATAATAACTTACTTCTAACTCGCACAGCTCAGGCCGAAAGTATTCCTCAACTCGAAATTTTTGCTGACGATGTTAAAGCAGGGCACGGCTCTACTGTTGGTCAACTGAATAAAGATGAAATTTTTTATTTTTTAAGTCGTGGAATTAATCAGTACGAAGCTGTTAAAATGTTATCTTATGGATTTGCTAAAGAATTAATTTACAAAATTGAAAGTCTAGAATTACAGAATTTTTTGATTAATGCTCTTAACCAAAAATTAGAACGTATGGTACAACATGAGTAGAAATATTGCTGAAATTCGCGATCAATTTCCTGCAGTAAAACAGCTTATACGCGGACAAAGACTAGCCTACCTTGATACTGCCGCTTCGAGCCTTAAACCTCAGGTTGTGGTCGATCGTATTGCAAAATTTTATTCTTATGAAACAGCCAATGTTCATCGAGGAGCGCATTACTTGGCCGATGCCGCTACAGGCGAGTTTGAAAAATCTCGAGAAATCATAAGAGCGTTCTTAAATGCAGACTCAATAGAAGAAATTATTTTCAGCCGTGGAACTACTGATGGCATCAATCTAGTAGCACAGTCTTATGGGTCACTACTTAATGAGGGTGACGAGATAGTATTAACTGAGCTCGAGCACCATTCTAATATTGTTGCTTGGCAGTTATTAGCCGAACGTAAAAAATGTGATTTAAAATACATCGAAGTTTTACCTAACGGCGAAATTAGTTTAGATTCGGTTCAATCACAAATTACGGCTAAAACTAAAATCGTAGCTTTTTCAGGTTGTTCGAATATTTTAGGAACTCTAACTCCCATTGAAGCTATCGTAGCACGTGCTAAAGAAGTTGGCGCTGTTACACTTTTAGATGCCGCTCAATATGTAACGCAAAAAAAGATTGATGTTAAAAAATTAGGAATAGATTTCTTAGTATTTTCATCTCACAAGTTGTTTGGCCCTTTTGGCTTTGGCGTACTTTACGGACGTAAAGAATTATTAAATAAAATGCCAGTCTATCAAGCTGGTGGCAGCATGATTTCTGTGGTTAAGTTTCAAAAAGTTACATTTAATCACTTACCATTTAAATTCGAAGCAGGTACTCCTCATATTGAAGGTGCTATAGGT
>JBEBIK010000131.1:0-6059 GCA_040080445.1 Pseudobdellovibrio sp. | reverse complement strand
CTCTATATGAAAAATATTTTAATTTTAATTTTTTTAGCTATGAGTTCTGTTGTTTTTGCCCAGAGTAGTAATGATCTCGAAATCATTAATGGCATGACAGGCGATATGAATGGCACGGGCCCTCATATGGTGTACTTAAGAACCTACAAAAAAATTAGCGATGCTGCTGGTGCAAGCTTTATAGAGCGCGGCGGTTGCAGCGGAGTTTTAATTAAAAAAAACGTGGTGTTAACCGCGGCTCATTGTTTTTTAATTAACGGTTTTGATCAAGTTGAAATTCACTTTACTTTAAAATTTGATGAGTTCGGTAAATACCCAGTTCGCTTTGGCAGCCGCATCATCAATCATCCAGATTACAATAAATCTAAAGACGTCTATAAAAACGAAGGTTACTTAGAAAACGACATCGCACTCATAAAATTTGAAGGTTTGCTCCCAGTTGGATATAAACCTATCAATTACAAAGTAACCAATGACTCTATTTATTTAGGGCAGTCGGTATTAGTAGCAGGTTACGGCTTAGTTTACGATACCGCTGATCCCCGCATGAATTACCACTACCTCGATAATTTAGGTAAATTATTTTCAACTCGTCTCATGCTCGATAAAGAATTTCCGACAGACCCTCTCTACGTCACTAATATTACCGCGGATCAAAAAGAAAAAACGGGAATGTGCCGTGGAGATTCTGGCGGAGCGGCCATAGTGAGAGACGAAAAAAAGAATTTCTTACTCGTTGGAATCAATTCAATGACGGGTGATGAAAAAACCTGCTTCGGTAAAGCTTATTTTACTCGTGTAGCGCTGTATCAAGAGTGGATTGAACAAAGCTTAAATCTGCTATAGCCTTTAAACGTACTTAACGAAAGGTCGTTATGCGTTTATTACTTGCCATAGTTCCATTATTTTTCTCGATCAATCTTTTTGCTAAAAAAAATATCGATAACAGCTTAAAAAATAATATTGTAAATGCCAAAATCATCACTCAAGATTTTCAACATGAAAATTTAAGTTTTGATTTTATCTCAAGCGATGGCAGCTACTGGCTTGATTGCAAACACGAGCAAGGCACACAACCTCATGGTTGGACGGTTTACTGCGGCAAATATGTATTTAAATTGCATATGTTTTTACGCGAATACCACAATGATACCGATACCGGCTTTGAATTTCATTATTGGGCCGACGAATTTGATAATTTAAAAGAAACTCACACTCAATCAACTTGGATCACAGTAGATAAAAACACAAAGCCCAAACGCGTCATCGCATATTTGGGCTTTACAGGTGATACATCACAGTTGCGTATGGAAATTAATCCGTAAAAACAATTATCTTAATAAATCAGAGCAAACTGACATCTGACGAATTCTCGACAATGCATAATCTTTAGCTCTGTACTTGTCGTAGTTAAGGCCACCACCTGAGTAAGCAAAGTTAAATTCTCTTGAATACTGCTGAGCCATATTGTTAATCACATACTGATCTTCACAGTATCCGCGTTCAATCCAGTTACGAGCAATGCTTACAGATTCTGGGCCAGATAAATCAAGACCAGAGCTTGCATAAGCAAAGTTCTTAATAGCCGTCAAAGTTGTTTGCATTTGTTGAATTTGAAGTACGTTAATAGTTTCAACTCTGTCTAAAGCGTAACGAGTTGCATCTGGAGCTGACATATCTAAACCAGCAGTCGCGTAAGCAAAGTTTTTAATAGCAGTAAAACGTGCTCTGTATTCTTCAATAGTATTACAAGCATGTGATTGATTGTAATTTAAAGCCCAGTTTGTAGCGCCATCAGCTGACATATCTAAACCAGCAGTAGCATAGGCAAAGTTTTTTGCCGCAGTAAATTGTGAGTGATTATAGTCATCACAATATCCAGCTAAAGAATTATTATTTGGCGGATACACCGGATTACTATTTCCTGGAGGGCCTGGAACTAGTGGTGGCGGTTGGTGAGGAGGATTTTGATTTCCTGGAGGGCCTGGGACCAATGGTGGTGGTTGGCTAGGATTTCCTGGGTAAATATCACCTGGATCATTTGGGTTACCAGGGTAAACACCGTTATCATCATCAACTGGAGGTGGAGCAATTGGTGGAACTGCATCTTCACCGATAACAGCCGCAATTGATTCTACATATGAAGAGCCAATCGAGCGAATAACTAAACGTTGATAATCAACGCCGTTTACTTTTCTGATTTCAAGACGGAAAGGTGCTCTATTAGGTGATAAGTCAACGCGTGCAACAACAACAGCATCGATCACCACTTCTAAATAAGCGCCACGCTGACGGCCTTGAGCTACGCCTTCAAGACTTTTTACTAAATCGCCTTGCATTAAATCATTGAGCTCACGTCTTACAGAGATAATATCTCCGTGATTTAAGTTACGTGCTAAATAAGCTTGCGCTATTTTATTGCCAACTGGCTGAGGTGAAGGTTGTGGTCCCGCATATGGAGGGGGCACAGAAGTTTGGCCACCGCTTGGTCCCGGAATCAAATGGGGAGGGCGCGGCATATTGGGTCTTAATTGGGCGAAAGCTTGTGTTGCAATCATTGTTGCTGCCACAGCTAGTAAAGTTTTTTTCATGAAAAGCTCCTTAATAATTTAAGGCACTATACCAGTTCTGATTTATTCTTCGCCTGTTAGTTTTCTTGACACTAAAATTTTCAATATTAAGATGCGCTTATGAATTTATTCGAAACCTCTATCAACCCAAACTTACGCCCACTAGCTGAGCGTTTAAGACCCAGATCGGTTGAGGAAGTTATTGGCCAAGATCATGTGTTAAGCCCAAGCCAACCCATAGGTAAATTACTCAAGCACGGCAAAATGATGAACTTAATTATCACGGGCCCACCAGGTACTGGTAAAACCAGCTTTGCAAAAGCCTTAGCAAATACGGCTAAAGCCAACTTCATTGCCATGAACGCCGTTGATGCTGGCGTTAAAGATTTAAAAGCCGCCGGCGACCAAGGTAAAAAACAATTAGCCGAATACGGCGAAAAAACTTTACTCTTCGTAGATGAAATTCATAGATTTAATAAAAGCCAACAAGATGTCTTACTACCTTATATCGAGCGCGGAGAATTATATTTAGTTGGTGCTACAACCGAGCACCCAAGTTACGAATTAAATCGCGCCCTATTAAGCCGCTGCCAAGTTATTCAATTTAAAAGACTCGAAAGAGATAGCTTCATTAAATTAGCTGATAAATTATTAACAGGTGAAGAAATAGCGCTCGCAGAAGTTTTACAAGAAAATACATTTGAATTATTAGTATCTTTAGCTGACGGCGATGGTCGAAAATTTTATAATTACTTTGAATCAGTTCTTGAGCTTTATAAAATTAATAAAGAAAGATTTCCGTTAGACACCGAAACTCTACGCCAATTGGTCGGAAGCCGTGTAATGGCTTACGATAAAGCCTCAGATCAACACTACGATACGATTTCAGCTTTTATTAAATCAGTGCGCGGTAGCGACGCGGATGCCGCCCTCTATTACATGGCTCGAATGTTAGAAGGCGGAGAAGACCCAGTCTTTATCGCAAGAAGATTAGTTATTCTAGCCAGCGAAGATGTCGGAAATGCAGAACCCAGAGCACTCCCATTAGCAATCGCAGGTTTGCAAGCCGTTGAAGCTATTGGACTGCCTGAATGTGCGATTAACCTTGCACAAGTAGTCACTTTTTTATCGAGCAGTCCAAAATCAAACAGATCTTATGTGGCATGGAATCAAGCCAAAGCTTTCGCATCCGAAAACGGAAGTATTGATTTACCTCTGGCGCTCAGATCTTCACAAAAAGGATCTGGTGAATACATTTACCCACACGATTTTGAAATTGGTTATGTCGAGCAGAATTACTGGCCACCAGCAGTTAAACCACAAGAGTTTTACAAACCATCACAACGTGGTCACGAAAAAATAATTTCTGAGTTTTTAAAATGGCTTAAGCAGAAACAGAAATGATACCAAAAACTGTATTACTTGCGGGTAGCGGACATGCTCATCTAGAAGTTATTAGAGAAATGCCCCAAGAATTGGTGGCGAAGCATAGGTTTATACTGGTTTCGCCTTCTACAAAGACGTATTACTCAGGTTTAATTCCCAAATTAATTAGTAATGAAATAGGGGCCAAGCAACTTACTATTGAATCTGCTGCCTATGCTAAGTCTAAAGGCTTTGAATTTATTAAAAGCTCGGTCGAGAGCATTGATGAAAAACGAAACAACATTACTCTACAAAATGGAGAAAATTTAAATTTTGATATATTGTCATTAAATATAGGCGGCACGCCTCAAGATATTAAAACTTCGTGTCCATTAACGACTGTGCACCTACGCCCCTTTGATAATTTCATAGAAGGTCTTGAGCGAATTAATAAGGCTGTTGAAAGCATTAAGAAACCTCGTTTTATAGTCGTGGGCGGTGGGCCAGCAGGAGTAGAGGTTGCGGTCGCTTTAAAAACACGTTTCAATAAAAATCAAAAACTTGGTGCAGAAATTTGTATAGTTACCGAAGGTGAAAGACTATGCGCAACTTATTCAGAATCAATTTCAAAAAAAATATTATCCGCAATTAACTCAATCGGAATTGCTGTTAATTTTAATGAATCAACTGAAATTTTTGATCAATATATTTTGCTTAAAAACGGTAATAAGTTAGAGTTTGATTTTATTTTAATCGTAACTCCAACAAAGCCATCGCCTCTTCTCTTAAAACCAATTGATAATAGCTTAAGAATAGCGGCCAATATATTTGCTGTTGGTGATTGCGCGAAAATGCAAAATTATTCTAAGCTACCACGTTCGGGAGTAACAGCTGTGCACCAAGGTCGGCATTTAGCTCAATCGATTGGCCAGTTGCTCGAAGGTTCTAGTCCAAAAGATTTTAAACCCAATAAAAATTCACTTAATATATTGATTACAGGCGAAGAAGTAGCCCGAGCTGTTTGGGGCACAAGTTGTTCTTTTGAATCTAAATTACTATTTAAAATTAAAAATTGGATTGATGCGAACTATATGCAAAAATTCTCTGAATCTCTACCCACTTCTCCGAAATCGGTGACTCAAATTTAATCTTCTCACCACTCAAGGGATGAGTAATCTGAAGTTCTTTAGCCCACAAACAAAGCCCATCAATTTTTAAAGTATCACGATAGTAGCGATTATGATGAGAATCCCCATGCTCACGATCACCAATGATAGGATGAGAAACACGGTTCATATGTCGACGTATCTGATGCCATCTGCCAGTTTTTGGAGTGACTTCTAAAAGCGAATATCTGCTTTTATCAAATTTTTTACTAACTTTAACATCGTGCTCAATTTTAACTAAAGTTCTATACCGAGTTTCGCACTGATTAAACATTCCAGTCGAATTAACTTCGAGCGGAATTTCGATCACGCCATCTTCGTCTTTGAGCCAACCGCGAACAGCAGCAAAGTATACTTTATAAGTTTCGTGGTTTTTAAATTGTAAATTGAGGTGAGCCGTAGCTTCTTTGGTTTTACCAAAAATTAAAATGCCTTCGGTGGCCATATCTAGGCGGTGAGCAGGGTAGGCTTTAATATTGTGAGTGTCGGTGAGCCATTGCACACAAGTGCGGCGCTTGAGGCCTCGACGGTATCTTGGGTTTTCGGGTGGATGCACAAACCAACCTGAAGGTTTAAATAATAAAAGAAGTGCGTCGTCTTCAAAAATTATTTTTGGAAATTCTTTAGGCTCTTTCTCTTCTATCAGATCAGGTGTTTGCACGACTTACTTTTTTGCTTAAGTCAGAAAGTTTTTGAGTTTCGAGATATTTAAGTGTGGCTTTTTGCGTTCCTTCGGCCACCGTACTCATAATGGCATGCATGGCGCAACTAACGGCACAATCTTTGTGCGGAGTTTTATCGCGAGGAGCGATGGACTCAGTTGGCGATAAGGCAATGTAGATGTCTTTTAAATTTATTTGGGCTGCTTCTTTGGCAAGTCGAACTCCGCCAGACTTTCCGCGAATTGTTGAAACGAGCTTGGCTTTGGTTAACATTGAAAGCAAACGACGTATAACCA
>JBEBIK010000130.1:0-6051 GCA_040080445.1 Pseudobdellovibrio sp. | reverse complement strand
AAGTAAGGTTTCTTTTAAAAGCCCCGCAAAGCTTAAAATCGTAGTCAGTGGAGTTTTCAATTCGTGATTAATTAAAATCATAAATTGATTTTTAGCTTTATCGAGGCTTTTGAGCTCGTCTAAAGCTTTTTGCAGTTCGTTATTTTTTTCTTTGAGTTCAGTTTTGAGTAAGTATTTTTCGAGAGCTTGGTCTGTCGTGTTCGTCAGATCTGCTGCATCCCAAGGTTTAGTTAGGTAGCGAAAGATTTGACCTTTATTAACGGCGGCAATAACGGATTCAATGTCGGTGTAGCCCGTTAAAAGTATTCTTGAAGTATTAATATGAGACGCAATCGACTTTTCTAAAAATTCAACGCCCGAAATAACCGGCATACGTTGATCGGAGATGATCACCGCAATATCAGGACAATTGTCGAGTATTTCGAAGGCTTTAGCTGCAGATGTAGCTTTCAGGACCTCATATTTTTTGCGAAACAAGCGCTCGAGCGCGTCGAGGTTGTCGCTTTCGTCATCCACGCATAGAAGTTTGGGTTTAGTTGTTTCCATATGAGAATTTCATTTAACGTTTTTTTTTGCCCAAGGTCTAGATTTATTGCCTATTCCTGACCTAAGCCTACTTTTGATTACAGATATCACGACAGAATGTCGAAGAGTGATACGATGAACTAGTAGGAGTACCTATGTCTGTGAAACATTTTATGTCTGTGTTTGCGTTGTTCTTTGGCTTTTTATTGGGTCAAAGTGTGCACGCTCAACAAAGTAACTTATGGGGTTCTGGAGCTTACCAAGGCCAAATGGTTTGTCCTTACGAATCTAAAACTTCAAAAGCTGCAGTGAGCATGAGCGATGAAGAAAAAGAAGAGCGTAAAAAAATTACGAGTCTTAAAGGTGAACTTAAACTTAAAGCCGTTGAAAAAAAACGTGCTGAAACTGAAGTTGATTATTTGAGAAAAAAACTAGATAGATATTTTGACTCTTCAGTCGTTGAATTTGTTTTAGACACTCACGTTGAAGGCGCAAAAAAATGTGATGAGTACAGAACTTTTCACCCTCGATGTAACCCACAACCTGTTGTTCAAGCTGCGGCGGTGGCTCCAGCGGTAGTAACATCAGGTGCTTCAGATCAAGCCGCTCCAGTTGCCATAGTAGCAGCCGTTACAGTTCCAGTTGTTCCTGTTCTTACTGCGGCTGATAAAACTTTTTGTGATGGTTTAACAGAGCCTCCAGAATTATTAGCTAAAAAATGGAATTCTAAAGATGCTTCAGGAAAAGGTAACTATTGTATTGGTTCTTCTAAATCGAATGCGGGTACTGTAAGTCCATCTATTTGTAGTGATGCTTCATTAAGACCCTCAGACACTCCTAAATACAGAACATTTAATACCTCAGAATGTACTAGTGCTTTAGCCAATTACCGCAAGAAAAAAATTGCTTTATCAAACGCAGCCGACAAAGAAGAGCGTATCACTGAAGAAATTTCAGATCGTACATATGCTATTGCTGACGCTCGTGAGCGCGCAAAAATTGAAAGAGAATATAGACAAACTCAAACTGAAAGTGATTGCGAAGATTGCGATAATGCAGCTCGTGGTTATGCACCTCAAAAACCAAAACGTGACTGGGTTTCTACTGCAGTTAACGTAGTTGGTGGTGCATTAATGATAGGTTACGGCAAAAAAGCCGAAGAAGCTGCAAACGAATACAACGCGCAAGCGGGTTGGCCTTCAACTCAATCTTATGGTTATCCGTTTTATCAAGCGGGTATTGCTGGTGTGATTAATGGTTTAACTGGACCAGGTGCTTACGGTTGTTCTTCAACTGTTGGCGGTGGAGGGTTTCCTTACGGAACTGGCGGCGGATGGAATTTAGGTGGATCACCTAATGGTGCCTTTGGCCCATTTGCAGCACAAGGTGGAGCTTTCGGTTATCCACAAAATATGTATGGCAGCCCTTGGGGTGGCGGTGCTTTTACTCCAGGTTTTGGACCTAACGGACAAATGAATGGACCATTCGGTGGAGTTAATATCGGTGGACAGTTTGGTTTTCCAAATAATGGTAATATGGCGATGTGTATTACTTTCCCATGTAATATAGGTGGCCAAGGTGGCGGACAGTTTGGTGGTAACCCACTATTCGGCGGACAATTAGGTGGTCAGATCGGTGGACAATTCGGTAATCCATTCGGTGGCGGAAATCAGTTCGGCAATCCATTATTAGGTGGCAATGGTCAGCTTGGTTTCAACGGCGGAATGAGTGCGCAATACCAAATGCAAATGTTACAACAACAACAACAAATGCAAATGCAGCAGTATCAAATGCAACAACAGTATTACCAACAACAAATGCAGCAGCAACAGCAGCAAATGCAGGTTTACTATCAACGTCAGCAACAAACGATTCAGATCACACAGCAAATTCAACAGTTGAATATGCAGTTACAAATGTTGCAGCAGCAATCTTACTACGGTTCAGGCGGTAGTTTAGGTGGCGGTGCAGGTGGCGGATTTAATTTTGGTGGCGGATTTAACTTCGGCATAGGCGTGGGTATCGGCACTGGTGGTGCACCAGGAGCTGGCGGCTTCGGTGGCGGTGGAAATGTTTATCCAGGCGGAACTCCAGGTTTCTATCCACCAACAACTGGCGGCGGCACAACATTCCCAGGCACTGGGACTGGAACAGGTCGCGGAAGATAAGTTAGTTATAAAATAAAATAAATGATTTAAGAGGCTAGTCATCACTAGCCTCTTTTTTTTTGTTCGGGTATGTTGAGGTACGTGTTAGAAAAAATAATTAATGCATATGATAGTCACACACACTTTTGGGCCACTGGACAGGTCACTGAAGGTCTTAAGCTGTTTAATCTTAAGAGCGCAACTGATGTACGCCACTTACAAATTAATAAAAGTCACTTTAGAAACAATTGGTTAGTTGGTTTTGGTTGGAATAACAACAACTGGGTTGGTGGAGAGTTTCCAGATCTTAAAACGCTTGATGAGGTATTTCCAGACACACCAGTTTTTTTCTCGCGAGTAGACGGGCACACTTCATGGATTAATTCTTGTGCAGTTACTGAATTTAAAACAATGGGTTACAAATTTGAAGCAGAACCCAGTGGTATTTTAACCGAGCAAGCCCATATTAAGGCTCTGTTGATGTTGCCAGATTTTAATTTGGACCAGCACAAGATTTTTTTTAATCGGTCTCAAAAAATATTTAATCAGGCGGGTTTTACGCATGTTCGAGATATGTCGATGAATTTAAATTCATGGCAAATGTTATCTGACATGGAAAATAAAAAAAACTTAACTGTCTGTATTGAGACTTTTGTTACAGCCGAAAATTTAAATGATTTAGAGCGCGTGTTAACTGAAATAAAAGTTATTCGTGGATTACCTGCAAAGCAACTAAGAATTTTAGGAGTTAAAATTTTTATTGATGGCTCTTTGGGGTCTAAAACAGCAAGTTTATCACAAAACTATTTAAACTCTGAAAGCTGTGGCCAACTTAATTGGACGTTTAACGAAATCAAAGAGCTAATTAAAAAAGCTTGGTTAGCTAAAGAAGACGTAGCCATTCATTGTATTGGCGACGAAGCCGTTCATACGGCAGTACTTGCGGCTCGCGAAGTAGCTGCAGGTGGTGTGTTAGGAAGACTTCATTTAGAACACGTACAGGTTTTAAGACCCGAAACCTTATTAGCCATGAAGCCACTGCACATTACTTGCCATATGCAGCCTTGCCACTGGCTCAGCGACAACTCATGGCTCAAGCAAACTTTGCCAGAATCTTTAATTAAAAATTTATTTCAATGGGAACTCTTACGTAAAAATAAAATACCTTTTTATTTTGGTAGCGATTCTCCTATTGAAGCGCCATCTTTATTTAATACTAAAAAAGCTCTTGAGCAAAGTGTGGAGTGGGGAGTTCCAAAGCTAAATGCTGATTGGAAACTCTATCATTCGCATCCAGATACTGAGTGGATGCCAAGTCATACCGAAATTACTGATAATGAAGTGAAGCAGGTTTATTTTAATAACGAACCTCTCTTGTAGGTTTTTCAACAGCTATATCCACACAAGATTTTTCGTGCAGCACAGTCCAATTATTTATTTTAAGCGTTGAATCTAAAGTATAATTTCTGCAACTACCATTCAGCAAAGGCTTTCGGATAACTCGCTTAAACGAAGCGCTATCAGTTTTGACTGGTACTGAATTATAGTTAATTAAGTAAATCGGAATTTTTACCAGATTGGTTTTAATTTTATCAGCAGCTTCTATTGAAATTGGCTTTTTAAAAATAAAAACAAAGCTGGCTTTATCGTAGGCCGTTGAAGATTCAACTATGTCGCTTAGTCTTATAAGTTCATTCTCGAGCATTTTCATAAGTAGACTTGGATATTTGGCATTGTGCTCAGCAAATAAAGCCAAAAGCATATGCAGCTGACTTATATCTAGGTCTTCAGTATTTAAAATATGCAATATTGAGTTACGAAAGCTTTCATTAAATGTTTCTGAATTTAAATCGACATTATCCATAAGCTTATTAAAGGCTGTAGCTTTCTTATTCTTAATGTCAGTAATAAAAACATCTGTGGTGCAACTATAGTTTTCACGTAAACACCAATCAAAGTAAGTATGAGCGCTCAATTGGGGAGTTGGCACGAGCAACATCCCTGAGTAAACTAATTGTGGCATTGCGAGCATAATAAATGTTAACAATTTCATAAATCCTCTTTTTTGTAATACTCAATTTCAACTTGCTGTTTAAATTTTTGATTTGGTTGTGCGGCGATAGGTTCTACTGTTTTAGCGGCTAGAGGCAGAGGTACAGCTTCACGGTTTTGTACTACCGCCCAGTAAGGCCCTTTAAATCTCATAATCTGCTTAGATAAATCTTCTGTTACAAGAACTGCATACTGATTAGGGTTGAGTGGTGCTCTTAATATTTTTATGCGACTTGCGATTTGCACTGAATTGGTTTCAGAATCACCGCCGTACAAATCGATAACGCCAAACTGATTAATAAGCGAAGCCACGGCATTTAAATTGGCGAGCTCTATAGGTACGAGCACAAAACCTTTAGGTATTAAAGTATCGGCGTACACGGCTTCGTGAGCTATGGCGGTCTTTTCAGTTTTGCTATTTAGAGTAAGATAAACTATTAAAAATAATACAAAAGAAGCTGCTAAAACTTTATTCTGAAAAGAGATGTTATTTAGCATAAGTGTAATCTTTCTTGGCAAAGCTATATTTTTTTTTACTTTTCTGAAAGTCTATTAGCTTACTAAACACAATGAGCAGGCTTCCGACCATAAGAGCTAGAAAAAGTGATTCGACCAGTATTTGCCCACGGTTATTTAGTAAATAATTTGATTTTTCCATTGGTTGTTTTCCTTAATGCGTTTTACACCGCATTTTAATTCGTACTCGGTTAAAAATTTATACTGCAAATAGTAACTCAGTTCAAAAGCTGCTAATTCTTGGTTTTGAGATTCAATTTTCGGATTTACGTATTCGAGCTTTAAATATTCGACGCCGCTTTTTATTTTTTTTAGTTTTGTAAATATTAGTTTTGAGCCCTGCTCGCTCAATTCATTGAAGGATTCAATGTTGTTAAGTAATTTGTTCTGTAAATTTAAGCTCTCAGTAATGCAGATAAACCTAAACTCTTTTTTAAATTCTGCAACTATCACCACAGTTGAAACTAAGTAGAGAATGGCTACTAGCAATGGTAGTAGGGCTAAGCTTAAAAATCCTTTTTGCAATTTGTATTTTGATTCATGTAACATAATTTTTGAAGCTCTTGTTGTTCGGTGGCAAGGGTGGCCGAAATTATTTTAAAAGAAAAAATTAATACAAACTGCAAACCAAAAACTATAAACGCTGATACCATCAAAGCTTCTATTAGGGCTTGGCCTTTATTGTTTTTCAGCGTGAGCCTTTTAAAAAGTCAGATAAATCTTTTTTGTTCAATTGGCTTTGATCTGCATTTTGAACCTGTAACTGATTGGTATTTTTTGCGCCGAGTGCGCGATTTATATTTTCGTACTG
>JBEBIK010000129.1:0-6112 GCA_040080445.1 Pseudobdellovibrio sp. | reverse complement strand
ATATTTGCAACAGGAATGTCAAATGGCGCAATGATGGCTTACCGATTGGCCTGCGAGCTCCCAGAAACTTTTGCAGCTATTGCCGGCGTTGCAGGAACTGACAACACAACAGAGTGTAAGTCTTCAAAACCTATTTCAGTTCTACATATACATGCTAAAGACGATGATCATGTACTATTTGATGGTGGTGCAGGTAAAAATGCCTTTAAAGACCGCGCCCAGATTAACGAATTTACTTCAGTTAAAGACACTATAGCTAAATGGGTAAAAATAAATTCTTGTAACGAAAAACCAGAACGTATTTTAGAAAAAACTGGTGCTTATTGTGAGCGTTATACAAAATGTAAAAGTAATACCACTGTTCAGCTTTGCGTAACTGAAACTGGTGGCCACTCTTGGCCTGGTGGCAAAAAACCCAGAAATGTTGGTGGAGTTCCGTCTACTGCTATTTCTGCTAATGATGTTATGTGGGATTTTTTTAAGTCCCACTAATCAATCAATAGCGACCTAATCACGCGGCACGCATCTTGTATCAAGTCTGTTTGTCGGAGAATAAAAGTGACAAATAAAGACTTGAATATACCAACGAGAAAAAAAGTCACAGACATGAGTAAAGCTGGCACTGGCATGATGCTGACTTTAACCGAAGGAATTGAGGCTTTTGAAGCTCAGGGCTATAGCGGAAATATTACTCCCAACTTTGATCACCTTAGCCTCAACAGCGGCGAAATTAAGATCTTTCCTAAAGATATTGTAATAGACGACATCGTAAGATTTGAAAATTCCTCAGACCCAGATGATCAATCCATATTATATGCAATTTCTAATACCGATAAAAGTATTAAGGGCTTATATATTGATTCGTATGGAGCCTACCATGATGAGCTGTCGCAAGAGCTACTCGATGCAATTCAAATATCCCGCATGATTAATAAAAGTACTGTGACCCTAGACTGAGGCACTAATCCCTCTTAAAGGAATTCTGACATGTTCATAAATGCCCCTATTCGTAACAAATTAATTGCTGAAAATTTCAAGAATGTGAATCAGCAGATTTTGAATAATATGAGCCTTGAGATCCGAAACCCTATGAATTCGATTTTAGGCTATGCTGAACTTCTCGCAAACGAAGAATGTACGCCTGAAGAAAAATTTGAATTTTTAAGCCGCATCAACTCTAGCTGCACTCAATTGATGAATTTAATTGATACGAATTATGACACTTCTCCGCCTCAAGCTATACTTTTCAATAATATAGAAACTTACTCACAAATGAATTTTAACGAAAATAAAATACTGCTAGTTGAAGATTCTGCAGATAATTCATTTTTAATTTCACATTATATTAACAATCTCGGCTTTGAAATACACATAGCTACAGATGGATTAGAAGCAGTTAAGATGGCTTCGCAGCAAAACTACGCTTGTATACTAATGGATCTTCAAATGCCTGGAATTAATGGTCTTGAGGCCACACGTAGAATACGCAAACAAGGATATACCAATCCTATAATCGCGCTCACCGCGTATTCTCTACCTGAAGAACTGGTCAGTTCTCTAGATGCTGGCTGTAATTTACATTTAACTAAACCTATTGATAAATACGAATTAATTAGCGCGATTAATTTGCAACTTCAAAATTTTAATTTAAATTAAATTTCACTTAATACAAACACATGAGTTCTTTTAAAAATGGATACATTCATATCATCAATCTAGCCATCAGATGAATATTTACCCTTGATTTAAAGTCGGCAACTAGTAAATATAGGTTTTAGGGGTATATCTTGTATAAATTTACTTTTATTTGCTTTTTAATTTTAACTAAATACGTTTTAGCGTTTGATCTGCCCCCAGGCTTGGGCCCGCCAATTTTTCAAAAAAATATACTTAGCTATTCTGGAAGTTACCAGCCCAAAAGCACTTTTCAAAAATCAAGCACCGAAAGCCAAGCTGAAGTTATTAAACAGAACTTAAGTTTAAAAATTCCTGTTTTTCGCGGAGAAAAAGATGGGCTTAACTTTTCAAGCTCTTATGAATCTCTCGATATATCTCCAGACATACAACAAAGTAGCGATTTTTATAACATTAAATTTGGTCTGAGCTACAACACCATGCTTGATAATAATGAAACCATGTCATTTGGTTTTAATTATGGCTCAGCCAGCGATAAGCCTTTTCAAGATTCTACGGTCAATACAATTGACGCCACAGCCACATATTCTTTTCCAGCAGAAACCGATAGTAACCGCTGGATTTGGCTTTTGAACTATTCAAATAATCGCTCATTTTTAAATAATTTACCACTTCCTGGTTTTGCATATATGTATTCGCCTTCAAAAGAATTTAGAGCTATTTTTGGAATTCCATTTGCAACATTTAATTGGAAATTTGAAGAGCCATGGACATGGAACTTTTTTGTACTAGCAACTACCCAACTTAAGTCGACTTTGTCTTACTCATTAGGTGGACCTGTGCAAATATTTAGCGGCATTGATTTTTCTCAACATACATTTTTGCAATTCGGAAGAGTAAACGAAAAAGAACGAGTTTACTTTGCTGAAAAAGAAATATTTTTGGGTTTTAAGTCGCCAATAAATAATTCATTTTTTATGGAAATCGAAAGCGGCTACAGCTTTGACCGAACAATATTTAGTGCAGAAACATACAGCCTTAACCCCTCAAATGCCACGAGCATAGGTTCTAGTTGGTATGGAAAATTGAGCTTAACAGCTATGTTCTAATTAAATAGTCTCTTCAGCAAAACCAATTAATTTGGAGTTGCTTACATCGTATTGAACTTTGATATGGTTTCCACGAAAAAAAATACATTTGTAGCCTTCTGTTTCGTCTAAAACTATATAGGCTATTTTTTCGCGAATGTACTCGAGTGCTGCTTCTTTAGGAGTTTGATTACGGCAAATGTAATCAAACAAATTCATTTCGGGCTTTAAAAATTCATTAAGTCCGATAACTAAGCCCTGCTTTTTTAAATCAGGGAAGTTATTTTTTAAAATTTCGAAACATCCAATTTCTACTTCTTTACTCAGCATAGTAATTACTTTTTCTTATTTTTTTTTCGTTTTTTGAAACTGTCGCTGTACGCTTCCGCCTCTGCAATCATCTCAGAAATAGAAACATCATCGCTAGGAATATCCATAGGTTGTAAATGTTGTTTGTGAACTTTCATCTCAACGATTTTAGTATTAATAAATTCTTCAATCTGAGCCAACTTTTCTCTTTCTTCATTGCTGTAAAAAGAAATAGCATCACCTTTAGCAAAACCGCGTCCTGTTCGACCCACACGGTGAACATAATTTTCTGGTTCGTCAGGTAAATCGTAATTAATAACATGAGTTAAAGTAGGTAAATCAATTCCACGCGCCGTTAAATCTGTAGCAATGAGCCAGCCTGATTCTTCTTTTCTAAACTGTTCTAAGTTAGCTTCGCGTTCTTGTTGATCCATTCCACCGTGCATGACAATACTTTTAATATCGTTCTTAGCTAGGTGAGCGGCTACGCGCTCGGCACGCACTTGTGTACGAACAAAAATCATACATTTAGCTTTTGGGTTACCTAAAATAAAATTAAGCAACAAATGGCGCTTCTCATCCATTTCTACACGCACTACTGAGTGAGTTACATTTTTAGAAACCATTTTTTCTGGAGAGATTTGAATACGTAAAGCCGTCGAACTAATTTGCGAGTAAGCTAATTTTTTAATGGTCGGGTTAATAGTAGCTGAGAAAAATAAAGTTTGATGTCTTTGTTTTAATTTTCTTTTGATGCTTTCGATGTCTTCGATAAAACCAAGATCTAACATGTGATCGGCTTCATCTAAAACTAAAACACTAACGTAACTAATATCGACTGCTCCTTGGCTGATAAGGTCAAACATACGCCCGGGAGTTGCAATTAAAACATCAATGCCACCAGCTAACTGATCTTTTTGTGGATCTTGCTCCACGCCGCCATAAATTGCATAACTAGAAACTTTTGTATGGGCCGTCAGTTTTGCAAACACTTGGCCAATTTGTTTTGCTAATTCACGCGTAGGCACCATTACTAAACATTTAACACCATTACTGCGTTTACTAGTTTTGTACTGATGAATTTGATTAATTATAGGAATTGCAAAAGCCGCAGTTTTACCGCTGCCTGTTTGTGCGATTGCTAAAACGTCTTCACCGTTTAAGATTGCTGGAATTGCTTTGAACTGAATATCAGTGGTACGGAAATAGCCTAACTTTAATAAATTATCTTTAATTTCTTCAGAAATGTGGAATTTTTCGAATTTCATGGGCTACCTTTAAAAGGGCTTTTATAGCACTGTATTTACCAATAGGAAAGTAATAGTAAGCTATTGAAAACTCTACCAACACTAATGGTTTTTAGCCTAAACCAATATAATGGATTCAAGCCGTAGTTGCTCTACTTAGCCCGACAAAAAAGTAAAATTGCAATGCAAGCAGATTCTGTTTTTTGTACCAATTTAATCTTATAACACATTGGTTACTTGAAAACTCTTGGTCGGATAATCATCTCACCCAGCGACTCAAGAGTTCCTATGGTATCTTCTATTAAAGACTTTTTTTGCTCATCATCGCGATATACAGCATTGATTATATCTTCTGTCTTAAAAGTACTTCCATCAGGCAAGAACTCTTCGGCCACTGCCAATAAAATTTCATCATTAGTTAACAGTTTTAAATTTTGCTTCTGAGCAGAAAACAACAAGCTATAGTCGTTCAAAGATGGCGTAGATTTTACTTTTTTACCAACTACTCCATTTGCTTTCCATTTTTTTTGCAAATCTAATCTTTCTTTTTCATACACTTTTCTCTTTTGAATAAACTCAGAGCTGTGGCAGTCTACTATAGGAATTTGACATATATTATTCTTTACAAAATCATATATTTTATCGAGATAAGCATCACCAACTGTTTGAAAAAAATTAGGTATTTCCAACCCGTTAAAATCTAAACCCATTGCTTTTGCGGTCTTGAATACTGTTATATGAGCTTCAACTTCTTCTAATACTATCGCGTGAAACTCTAACTTACCCAATTTCGGAATAATAATGTTCGTTTTTGGAATTATCTGCTTATCCGTAAAAAAATGAAGTTTGTATGCCGCATTTGTATCAGACAATAGAATTAAATTATTTGTTGGTGCTTGTGGCATTTAAAGCTCTGTCTGACCAAATTTTTTTAATTATCATAGCGTCAGAGAGCTTAAGACCAAAAGTGTCTGCAAAGTCATTGGCACTTAGTTTTTCAGATAATAAATCACACTTCAACTTCTCAAATAATGGATATCGTGCTCCAAATGTATTTTCTTCGATATCTTTGTAAAAATTCATTATTTGATCGCGGTTAGAAAAATCAAAATCCATTTTCCCCAGCATCGAATAGTTTATTGCTTCTTTACGATATAATTCATGAAGCTCCGTATATATGTATTTGTACAATTCTGAATTGGTCGTCGCTAGATCAGCATCACGCATGGCTCTTGCCAAACCTTTGGGAGATAATATGAACATATTATCTCTGGCTTCCAAATTAAACTTTTTTGAAATAACCTGCTTTTCCTTTATCGGTTTAGAATTAGCATCTCCGTCAAAGAATTTCTCAATAATGTAAGTTTTTGGATATATTAATTCTCCACAAACTTTATCTATCAATTTCTCAAGCGAATCGTTATCCATATCGATATTTCCAAAACAAATATGCAATAATTCATGAATTTTATCGAAATGAGCTTCATCAATTGTTCTGTCACTATTGACTAAAACCGCATGTAGCTCGTTTTTGGTAAAAAGTATTGCAGTTTGCTCTGTATCGTTACCAGTGTTTAGTTTGATAGAACTGAAAGGAAGAAAATATGTCCTAACTTTAATTCTATCATATATGTCGTTAAGAATTTCATATGTAAGTGGTCTATAACTTGAAAACTCAAAATGTTCTCTTATGTGCTGAGCGATTTTAGTAAAATCTTTCTTCGATGATTTGATTTTACCTCGAAGGGATTCTAAATTATAAGTTGGATTTACTTCATCACAATTAAAAAATCTTTCATAAATAATTTCCGTTCTAGCCTTCATATAATCAGA
>JBEBIK010000128.1:0-6151 GCA_040080445.1 Pseudobdellovibrio sp. | reverse complement strand
ATATTATTTTACTGCAAAATAAGTATAAAAATATTTTCTAGACTGCTTTAAGTCCTCAAAACTCAAAAACAAGGCTTAGACCTAGTCTTGTTTGGCATGTTAAAGTTCGCACATAGGCCTGTTAAGGGATTGTTAAGTAGCAGTTATGTTCATGTTAAGAAGCGCCCAGAGTTGAGATTCTCGAATGAAATACTTCGGGTTTGAAAATATTCTCTATATTCTAAAACCCATGAAGCCCATATTTACTTTTATAATTTTACTCGCTAGTTCTCTAAACTTTGCTAACGCTCAGGAGCCTATCCAAGCTCTGCCTGATATTGAAATCAGTGCAGCCGACATGAAAAAAGTGGCGCTAGGCCAAAAGCTTTTTCATGAAACCAAGCTGTCTGCTAATAACACCATATCTTGTGCGAGCTGCCACAACTTACAAACCTCAGGTGCAGATAATAAAGTGGGATCTATAGGTATTAACGGTTTAAAGGGTGAAATTAATTCGCCTACTGTTTTTAATAGCCGTTTTAACTTTAAACAATTCTGGAACGGACGCGCGTCTAATTTAGATAGCCAGCTTGATGGGCCCATAGAAAATAAAAAAGAAATGGGCTCCAACTGGGCCGATGTTATCAAAAAGCTCAGCCAAGATGCTTCTTATGTTGCGGATTTTATGAATGTTTACAAACAAGAACCAAGCCGAGAAAATATTAAAGATGCTATAGTTGCATTTGAAAAGACCCTCACTACGACTAATTCAAAATTTGATAAATTCTTAAAAGGCGAAAAAAATATTTTAAGCCAGAGCGAAAAAAATGGTTACCAGAAATTTAAATCTTACGGCTGTGTGGCCTGCCACCAAGGAGTTAACATCGGTGGCAATATGTTTCAGACCATGGGTGTTATGGGTAATTACTTTAAAGACCGTGGGCAAATCAACGAAGCCGACTTTGGCCTTTTCAATACAACTAAAAAAGAATCTGATAAATTTGTTTTTAAAGTGCCTAGCCTTAGAAATGTAGCCTTAACTTCGCCGTACTTTCATGATGGTTCAGCTAAAAATTTAAAACAGGCTGTAAAAGTTATGGCCAAATATCAGTTGGGTCGAAAAATTCCAGAATCTGATGTTAACGAAATTGCAGATTTTTTAAATACTCTTACTGGTGATAACCCTCTTACGCGTAAACCTGCTTCATCTCTGGTTGTTGGTCAATAATGAAATTTAAAAAGTATTTGGCAATAGCTCTTATCAGTTTTTCAGCCTTCGGTGCCGTTATATATTTTTACTTTCATGGCAAAAGCCGTTCTACCGAAGAACATTATATTTTTATAAACACTTTAAAATCTTTTGAGCAAGCCCAAACCAATCTCGATACAGATGTACTCAACTCGCGTAGCTTTTTAACTTTAGACTATGACACTTTGGCTCAGCATACCGAAAAAATATTAGATCTTTGCAAATCTCTACAAAACCAAAAAAGTTTTGCAGGAGATGAGATCGCTTTTCAGATTGATTCTTACTGCACTCATATCGAACTTAAAATTTCGGATATTGAAAAGTTTAAATCTAAAAATGCCATTATCAAAAACTCATTGCTTTACCTGCATAAAATGACGACTGACGGTGCACTATCGCCTCAAGATGCTAAAACCTCAAGCGAGAAAACCATACGTGCACGCTTAATAACGCATGCGGCTTTAGCGTATTATTTAATTCCGTCTTTAGAGGCCCAAACTACGCTGGAGTTTCTTATTTACGGATCTCCCTATTCTTCTGACGACAGCCTTTTATCCAGTAGCATCTCTCATGCAAAAAATATTTTAGCCAACAAAACAGTTCTTGATGGATACGTAACTGATATCTTATCGCGAAATAAATCTCCAGAAATTTTACAAAAACTAAGCAATGCCTACTTGATTCAACATAAGGAAGACGAGGCTGCAACTTTGAAATACATACACCTGTTATTTATTACTTGTTTGCTATTATTATTTAGTATTTTATATTCGATCAATGCCCTCTGGGTGGCCGGAAAAAGATTAACCAATGCTAATGAAAGCCTCGAATACCGCGTACAACAGAGAGCTATGGAGCTGCAAAAAACGCAAAGTATTATCATCGAACAGCAGCAATCACTTATTGCTTCCGCAAAAATGTCGGCTCTGGGTGAAATGGCAGGAGGCGTAGCCCATGAAATTAATAATCCCTTGGCCGTTATTAGTATTCGCGCCGAACAACTGCGCGATTGCATCGATGAAGACAATATTAATAAAGAATTCTTTATTAAATCTTTAGATGCCATTAACAAAACCACAGACCGTATAGCCAAAATTGTAAGTGGATTAAGATTTTTTGCTAGAGATGGCAGTAATATGCCGTTTGTGCAAAGCAGTGTTGGCAGCATCATCGAAGATACTTTCGGTTTTTGCAGTGAAAAATTTAAGTCTAATGGTGTAGAAATTAAATTTGATGCAGAATCCTGCACCTATTTATCATTAGATTGCCGCCCGATCGAAATATCGCAGGTGGTTCTGAATTTGCTGAACAACTCTTTCGACGCCATTCAGGATTTACCGAAAAAATGGGTTCAGCTTGAAGTTAACGATTACGACAGCACACACATTGCGATTAGTGTTAGCGATAGTGGATCGGGTATAGACAAATCTATTCAGGATAATATTATGCAACCATTTTTTACCACAAAAGAAATTGGTAAAGGCACTGGCCTAGGTTTGAGTATTTCAAGTGGTATTGTGCAATCTCACAACGGCAAGCTTTACATCGACAATAACTGCGAAAATACAAAATTCGTGATTTTACTTCCTAAAAAGCAAAATCATGAAGTAGAAAAGTCGGCTTAATGAGCGAAAGGTCTAAGTAGGTTCTAACAAAGCCAAATTCCGCAATGCCGCACTTTAAATATTCGTCAAACTCCTGATGTATGAATAGTGGAAGTTTTTTACCGACTCTTCGTGATTTGCAGCGGCATGCGCATGCAGAAATGCAAATATTGCTCGCAAATAGTTTTCATTATTTGGGAGTATCGTCTAGAACTGAGAAGAAAAAGGATTTAAAACTATTATAAGCGTTTTAACAACAAACGAATTTGCTTCTCTAACTCCACCAAATCCCCAGAATTATCCACACAATAATTAGCAAGACTAACTTTATCAGTTAATGGAAGTTGATTTGCTACGCGCAAACCTGCTTCTTCTTCAGTTAAAGAATTGCGCGACATCAATCTTTGAAGTTGAATTTTAGGATCACACCAAATTAAAACCGTCTTATCAAAATCATTCCAAAGTTTTTTTTCAAACAACAGTGGCACATCATAAAAACAAATTTCGGCTCCGTTTTGGCGATGAAACTCTCGCTGAGCTTTCACTTCGGTTTGTATCAGTGGATGCAAAATCGACTCGAGTTTGAGCTTTAGTGAGGCGTCAGAAAAAATAATTTGGCCTAGTTTTTTACGATCAATAGATAAGTCTGAGTTTAAAATGGAATTACCAAACTGAGACAGTATTTGGGTGTAACCAGAGGCCCCCACTTCAGAAAGCTTATGAGAGATTTGATCGGCGTCGATGACCGGAATACCTAGACTTTCGATCAGCTTTTTAGCTGTCGACTTACCTGTTGCTATACCTCCGGTTAGTCCAGTCCATTTCATGCAAATCTCCTTCAAGAATGTTCACGTAAAAGCCGATAATTTGCAAGTAGGAGTCTTATTAAGAATGGCACAAAGCTACGAACAGTTCGGAAAATACTTATTACTTGAGAAGGTTGCCGCAGGCGGTATGGCTGAGATTTATCTGGCTAGATCTGGCGCAGCAAATGGCTTAAATAAATTTTTTGCGATCAAACGTATCTTACCACAATTCTCTACCAATGAAGACTTCGTGGCCATGTTTAAAGAAGAAGCTAAGGTTGCGATTAATTTAAATCACAGTAACGTGGTTTCAATTTATGATTTTGGTATTGAGCTCGATCAGTTTTTTATAGTCATGGACTATGTTGAGGGGCGCAATCTCAGACAAATTATTAATGAATTAAAGAAGAGCAATAAAAGTTTTTCGATTGATCAGGCGTTGTTTTTAATTAAAGAAACGGCGGCTGGCTTAGATCATGCGCATCGTTGTACCGATTCGACAAACGGACGTCCGTTAAATATCACTCACCGTGATATGAGTCCGCAGAATATTATGGTTTCTTTTGAAGGCGAAGTTAAGGTTATCGATTTTGGTATTGCAAAATCTGAAACCGAAGCCGAAGGAACTAAAGCTGGTACTTTAAAAGGTAAATTTAGTTATATGAGCCCTGAGCAAGCAGAAGGTCAGCCCATTGACCCTCGTACAGACGTATTTGCCTTAGGGATTGTGTTATGGGAATTATTAGCTAATGACAGATTATTTACAGGCAGCAACGAAGCCGCTATTTTAAGAAAAGTTCGTGATTGCCAAGTTCCACTTATACGTAAAATTAATCCGACAGTTCCGCAAGAACTTGAGCGCATTGTAATGAAAGCTTTAGCTAAAGACCGTAACGTGCGTTACCAAACAGCAGCTAATTTTCACCGCGATTTAAATCGTTTTTTGAATACACAATATCCAGACTTTTCTCCACAAGATTTTAGTCAGTTTGTAAGAGAAAGCTTTAAATCGGCTTACCAAGAAGGTCGTGATAAATTAGTAACTTACTCTAAAATTGTTGTTGAAGAACCACCTTTATTAAAAGCACCGCCAGTTACAAAAGTGGCCGCTAGCCCTGCTGGGGCGGATAAAGCTCCTGATAACAGAGCTGATGAAGTACCTGATGTACCGACAGGCTTTGCAGCACCGGATGAAAAAGTTAAAATTAATTTAGAAGGCTTAAGGTCGTCGGCTTCACCAAGAAGTGTTCCGAGCACAGGCTTTAATAAGCCGCTTACGATACCGACTCCTACTAGCCAAACTAAGCTTACACAGTTATCGCAAGTTTCATTTACGAAATCTCCAACATCTTCTGGCAAATCTGCTGGTGAGTTTACAGATATTTTATTTAAAGGTTTAATGGTTGCAGCCCTTTCTTTTGCTGGCTGGTGGGGATATAAGAATTACTTTAATGCGTCTAAACCTCCCTTTAGAGATATTGCGGTTAAAGATAAAAATAAAAATCCTAAAGCAAATCCTGATGAAGTGCAAAAAACAGACTTTTCATCAACTGCGGCAGTTGCCGAAATTGTTAAAATTTCAGTTAATAGTAATCCTGATGGCGCACAAGTTTATGTTAACGGAGTAGATACTGGTAGCAAAACTCCAGCCGTTGTAAGCTTACCCACGGGTAAAGACTCTGAAGTTCTGATTAAAAAAGAAGGTTACTTAGAATACAAAGTAAACCGTGTGTTTTCAGCGGGTTCGCAGGGTACACAAGTTATTGCAACTTTACAAAGCTCGGTAGCCACGGCTTATATTAATATCAAAGTATCTGACGGAAATTCATTTACAAAAATTTCGATTAACGGAAGAGAATTATTAGAAAAGCCACCGGTTCTCAAATACCCAGTGGTAGCATCAAAAGAAAATGTTATTTCGGCCTACAACCCGATTACAAAATTAACAGATGAAGTACGTGTTACTGTTAAGCCCGGTGAAGCCTTAGATGTACAACTTGTTTTAGGCCGCGGCCACAAAAAGTAAAAAAATGAATATAGGCAAATGGATTATTAAAGCTTCAGCGCGTGGTTCGGGTTTAGCTGTTGAGTACAAAGCTAAACGTATTTGGCATAAACTCAATTGGCAAGAGTACATCAACAAAGTTATTTCAGCTTACAACTATTTAAAACAAGACGGAATTAAAACTAAAAGTCATGTGGGTATTATGTCATCAACCCGCTGGGAATGGTCGGCATTAGACTTATGCTTATTAGGTAGCGGTTCTGTTGTGGTGCCGATGTATCCCAATCTAAGCGACGATGATTTAGCTTACATTATTAACCACTCTGACATCACTCATCTGATTATTGAAAACGAAGGTCACTCGGCGCAAGTTGAGCGCATCAAGGCCGAGTTTGAAAGAGAAATTAAAACAATATTAATTACTGATATTAATTTTAATTCTGAAATTTCAGCAGATATTAAAAACGAATTTTTCGCTATGTGTGACAAAGTCGATTTAAAGTCCATT
>JBEBIK010000127.1:0-6233 GCA_040080445.1 Pseudobdellovibrio sp. | reverse complement strand
CCATGAGGCATTACAACGCCGCAGATTCCATTTCTGTTTAGAGAAGCAACCATGTGTTGCACAAATGCCAAATCTCCCGATCCCTTTGCAGGTAATCCATAAGGAAACCTTCCCCACTTGTCTTCTTGAACATCTTCTAAACCCCAGTTAGCTAAGCTAAATGGCGGATTTGCGATTACTCTGTCGAACGTTTGTAAAACTCCATCTTTGGTGTGCTTAGGCTCACGAATCGTATCGCCACGCTTAATGTTTGCATCCATAATTCCGTGAAGAAACATATTCATTTTAGCAATCGTCCAAGTTGATAGGTTCATCTCTTGGCCATAAAGAGAAATGTTTTTTGTATTTTGTTTTTTTGATTCTAAATAATGAACACTTTGTATCAACATGCCGCCAGAACCGCATGTGGGATCGTAAATTTTCATACCCTCTTGTGGTTTGATCAAATTAACAAGTAGCCAAACAACTTCAGGTGGCGTGTAAAACTCTCCACCTTTTTTACCAGCACTGTCAGCAAACATTTTTATCAAGTATTCGTATGCAGCACCCAACAAGTCAGGCCTTTCAAAATCGTCGTTTCTAAGTCTGATGTTGGTGTATTCTTTGATCATGTCTTGAAGTTTTTTATCTGGTAATTTCGACTTGTTGTTGAAGTCGATTGAAACCAAAACACCCTCAATACTTGAGTTAACTTCTTCAATGCCCGCCGTAGCTTTATTTAAACTCGCACCAATGTCAGATTTTAAATTACTAATCTCAGACCAACGCGCTCGCTTAGGAATAAAAAAAGTGCTTGAGTATTCATCTGGCTCTTCCGCCAACTTCTCAGCCTGAGCTTTTGTTTTACCTTTTTTCTCATAACGCTTAATAATTTTTTCTCGCTCTTCTTCAAAAGTATCGCTAAGGCGCTTTAAAAATAACATACCAAAAATAAAATCTTTGTATTCCGAAGCATCCATGTTCCCACGTAAAATGTCGGCTGTTTTCCACAATAGTGATTCAAGTTCTTTAAGTGTGAGTTTTTTGTTTTCCATATAGGAAGAATTGTTCCATAAAGCTCTGGACTTGACTAGGAAAACAAAAAGTTATTGACGCATTTTTTATAAGCAAACTTCAGTCGTAGCCTAAATTACATGAGAATTTTATTGTGATAAAACCGAACAAACTTTTCTTTGAATTTCTAACCAGTTTTGAACGTCATTAAAGTAAAAAGAATCATCTATAAATGGCACTTCTGAAATATCTATTTTGTAAATTAGTTCAACTTCACTTGAAAAGCCTAAAACTATGCCCTCGTTCAATTTTAGTTCATTCTCAAAATTTCCTGATTTAGGAAATTTCATGGCGTGTTTAACCATCGACTTGAAAATTGCAATTCTTAAAACTATGTCTTCAAAAGAGTCTTGAGTTGCGAAACAAATTTTTATATCTCTTTCATTGAAATATTGCCCTACGCAAACTTGATTTATCGCTGAAGTATCGAGAAAATCTCCATCTCGCTTAAAACCTGTTGCTTTTTTAAGCCTTTCTAAATTAGCTTCCACTAAAGATCGAACTGATTCTTCAACCACTCCATCAGAGGACTGAATTTCATGATATTCTAATAAATCTTGGGTCAGTCTTTTGTTTAATCTTACAAAATTAAAATTTACTCGTTTATCAGCTGCAAAATGAGTTTCTCTTAGATACGTTGAGTAGATTGCTGACCTGTATTTCGTAGGCCATGCATAATCCTGTATTCTTTCAATTGAAATCACATTGTACATTAAATCTCGACCGTCTTTATCAATACAGTCTGCAAAAGCACTTCCGACTTTTTCTTTAACTTTTTCATCAACATAAGATAGTTTTTTAGCAAGCTTGGCATTTAAGTTTTTTTTTGAAAAAATATGAGTATTTTTTAATTCAGATTCGTAAGCTTTTACCATCTTGCCGAGTGTCTTAGAAATTTTCTTATGATCAGGAACTCCGTTATCAAAACATTTTTCCATTTCAAGTTCATACCTTTTGAAATCAAATGGAATTGGCTTAACTACGATTCCTAAAAACTCAAGAATTGAACTTGGGTTAATTAGCCAATTCTGACCAGATGGAAAATGTTTATTACTTAATATAATCTTATGAAATCGAAGTTCTAATTCAGAGTTACCAATTCGTGTCGTAACGTTTAATAGGTTATTGTCGATAACCAAAGCCCAATTCTCACTATCACTGTAATCAATTGCGTCCATTAAGCATATCACCTGTACAAAGACACCTAGTGCTGATCTTTGCTCAATTCCCTTTCAAAAAGCCCTCAGCGACCATCCTAAGCATTTTTAACTTTGACGGGTTTAATCTGGGTAAAATCTCGTTTATCACCTGTAAGTCTGTCATATCAGTTTCTAGTTCTCGAACCACTTTATTAAAAGCTCTAATATCTACGTCATACGTTTCAAGAAACTTCAAAAGTTTATCTTCAATAGGCACGTTCTCTCGCCCGTTTTCAATCTGTGAAATATAACTGTCAGAATAGCCCAACAACTGACCCGCCTTTTTCATTGAAAGCCCTTTAGCTTCACGTAGCTTTTTTAAAGCCCTAGCTTCATTCGTCATAAACACATAGCTGGTGCGCCTGTGCTTATCTATACCTTCAACCTCTACTGGTTTCTTTTTCATATCGCCATAATACCTAAAACAAATCGAAACGCACTACACATGTAGTTAACGGTGGTTTACGGACAGATTAGAAAGTAAGCACAAACTACAATCTACTACAACGCAGATTAGTGGACGTTATGTAGGACGAGTTTCGGTGATTAGGTGTTTTTCAGAGGAGAGTTAAGTATTGAGAATGAGGTAAATGAATAAAAAAATAAGACGGATTTTTAAGTCCGTCAAATGGTGGAGGCGGAGGGAATCGAACCCTCGTCCGCAAGTGATCCATAGAAAGGCGCTACATACTTAGTTCGTATTTTATATGTTGCAAAGACTTCTACGAACAAAATTCTCTACAACATTCCCCCAGTAAATTTAAATTGTGCTGCTGGAGAAAACCCACACAATCGGTCCGGCATTATTTACGGACGTTGAATCAACACCGGCGATTCACCCAAAATCCGAAAGCAGACTAAGCTGCTAAAGCGTAATTATCGTTAGATAATACAAGTTTGCACGTTTTTATCGAGGTCCTCGTACGCCCCGGTATGCTCCTCTTACTTCAGCGCCCACGTCGAAACCATGTCGCCCCCACAAAGTAAAAATTAAGCTTAAAGTATTTTGCAGGTGTTGTCATACAGCTAATCCAAATCGAATTAAAGCCCTTTCTGGCCAAAATACCGCTCCGCACTTATGACTTAGGTCATATTTTTATACTCCAGCGGGAGTAAGTTGATCCTGTACGAAACACACAACAACCAACCGAAAGGATTTTTTATGAAAAAGTTTTTATTGATCGCAGCGAGTTTAATGTTAGCCCAAGCCACTTTTGCCGCTCCATCAGCACGCGCTGAAGAAAAAGAAGTTGCAGTAGGTATCAGCGGAGTATTTGTTCCGGGTGGTTTTGACTCAGCTTCTGACGCTTATGTAATCGTTAACGGTGTATTTCAAAATGGTTGCTACAAATGGAGCCGTGCTGAGCGTACGAACCGTGATGAGTTTAATCATGAAATTCGCTCTATTGCTACAGTAACTCAAGGAATGTGTATTATGGTTTTAGTACCGTTTCAAAAAGAAGTTCGTTTAGGTCAGCTTGCAACTGGAAAACATACTTTAAAGTTTGTTAACGGTGATGGCACTTACCTTGAAAAAACATTGTCAGTTGAATAATTAAAACAGTTACCTTCCAGAGTCGCCCTCCCCCTGTAGCGACGACTCTGGTTTTTTTTTAGGATGTTATATGAAAAAGATATTATTTCTGAGTTTTATAACAATAATGGGCTTAAGCTGCCAAAAAAAACAAAAGCTTGAATACTCCGAATGGGCTCTAGGCCAACCCGAAAGCGCTAAATTAGCTTTACTTAATATAGATCACGAAAAATCTTCGACACCTGCTAGTTACAAAAATAAATCTATTTCATTTTATCGTCAGAGTTACTCAGGTTTACCAGTTTATAATTCTTTTTTTAAAACTGTCTCCGACAGCAAAGGTTTACAGCTCATACAGGCGCAAACTACAGATACCAAAGAACTCAAGCCAATTAACAAGCCTAGCGAGTTTACTAACTTAGATTTTACAAAATTACTCCTTAATAGTTACAAAAAATTCAGCAAAATTGAAATTATCAAAGAAGAAGAGGTTATCTATTTAGATAACAGCAAACCTATGCACCTCATGCTGGTTAATTTTTTCGATCAAAAAGGAATTCCGTATCAAGCCTTATTTAATTCTAACGGAAGTCTCTTTAACTTAAAACGAGCAGGTTCACACTTTGCCGACATCAATACTTCTTTATATATAGAAGGCCCTAAACTAGGCGGCCTAACCGATATGTTATTAAAATCTGTGAGCGCAACGCCTTCGCTTTCAAATTCGTTTGTAATTGTTACTTCTGAAGCTGAAAAAAAAATTACAACTATCACTCCTATTTTAAAATTTGACCCCAAAGACGAAAGATTTGATCAATTACAGGTTTTTTATTATTTAGATAAAGCTTTTTCATGGATGAAAGAAAATCTTCATGTACGAATTCCAACTCAAATCAACGCTGTTGTGCACATGGGATACCCTGAAAAAACCAATTCGGCTTTTTATTATCAAAATAAAATTCGTATTGGTAAAGGCGACGACGTAACTTATTCAAATATTCCGCAAGATGCTTCGATAATCTTTCACGAATCTTTTCATGCATTAATTGATAGTGTGGCTCATTTATCTTTTGAAGGCGAAAATGGCTCTTTAAATGAAGCCTTTGCCGATTTTTTTACTTGTTTGATGACCGATCGCCCTTTGCTCGGAGAATCGAGCTACCTAAAGGGTCCGTTTAAACGCAATCTCACTCAAGGTTTTAAGTATTCTGAAAAAACCGGCGGCCTTTACCACGACTCATTAATTGTGAGCAGTTTACTCTGGGAGCTAAAAGAAAAGTTGGGTAATGAAAAAGTAAAAACATTAGCTATTGAAACTTTAATTCAGCTTAATCCGGCTAGTGATCTTAAATCATTTTCGCAAAAATTAATTGATGTTTCTAAATCGCTTATCTCCGACGATCAAAATACAGTTTTACAAGCTGTTAGCAATAAAGGATTTTAGTATGAATTCATTAATAGGCGCTTGGCTTTATGCTTCGTTAATTTATCAAGGCGTTCCAATGAATAAACCTAACCCTGATTTAATCATGAGTATTAGCTTTATAAGTGATACTACAAATGAAATATATTATTACCGAAACAATGAACCGGGGTTTTGTAAACGAACTGCAGCCTATATTGTTGCTGATGGAATTTTACGCCAAGAAGTGATTGCCCTAGACGAGAATAACGCTAGTTTTTGCTCGCAAGACACCGACATGCAGATTGGCAATGTCTCAAACACTCCTTATGAAGTTAAAAATGATCAATTATTGTTAACTTTACCTTTAGGCGAAGAAAATCTTATTTTTGTCTGGCAAAAACAAACTGAGTAGCTATTTACAAAGTTTTTTATAAGTCGCCATTTCTTTTTTTGTAAGTGATTCACCTTTAGTAATACGCGCCCCAGCGCCTGCACAGTCGTAATTAGCGACTGAAGCCATGCCGCGAGTGGGCTTCTTAACTTGTACTGGCTCAACAACATCAGACATCGTGGTTTCTGCAGCTGATGCTGACATTGAGTCTGTAGGCTTCACTTCTTTGTCATCAAAGAGTGCTGCCATTGAAGTCGGAGAATCTTCTACTTCATGTATATACTCATCAGGCTGTGCCCAAAGAGTTGAAGTCGATAGTAAGGCCGCAATTAAAAGTATTTTTGATATATTCATTGCTTTATTATGAGTCTAATTTTTAAAAAGCTCAAATTTATTACAAAATCTTAGGCTTTTTTTAAGAGCAATTTTTTACTGAGTTTTAGCTCTAAATCTTACAGACAATTTCACTTTTTATATCACTTTGGTTAAAAAAATGACGTGTTAAAGTTCTTAATGTAACTTTAGACGCACAATATAAATGACATTGTTGATCAATCGAACTTTGGTTTAAAAATCGATTTTAAGAGGGAGTTATCAACCGTACCCACAGAGTTTTCCACAACTAAATGTGGTTTCCAGTGTCAAACTAGC
>JBEBIK010000126.1:0-6265 GCA_040080445.1 Pseudobdellovibrio sp. | reverse complement strand
GCCGTACATAGGGAGTCAGTGCCGCCCGAAAACAATATGGCACATTTACTCATAATGGTTTTCTATTTCGAGTTTTTTGAGAATATATCTTGCGAGCTTACCAAAAAATCTAAATGGAAGATGAATGATTTCTGATACTAATTTAAAATAAAAAATTCTTATCCTGTAAGGCAAAAATAATGCTATCGAGGCGATTAAAAAACCTATTAAAAACTTCAATATGGTAAACATTTCGATAAAATTTAGCGTGAATATACGTATTAAGATACGGCGCGATGCGTTGTTTTTTTAAACATTACCCTAGTAAAATTTCTGGTACTAGCATTTCATATGACCATTCTTAAAGTCTTACTTTTTTTTGTTATTACGTTTTCATTTGTTGAAATCGGATTAAGAGTGCCCGGCTTGGTTTACACAAAAGAAAATTTGGCCACTACTTTTTATTTAATGAAAATTCTAGACCGTATTAATCCTATGTGGGTCGAAAAAGAAAATTTAGACCCCTACTCCCCGCCGTTCGAAGTTTTTGCTAATATTGATATTTCAAACGAAGCTCGCTTAACAAAAATTAATACGCTTTTAAGAAAAAATATTAGTCAAAAATTTGAATCTTATGATTTTCTTAAACCAGAAATTTTTAAAGAAAAAACAAAATACCGCGCCTGCGTTAATAACTTCGGTTTTAGGTCATGTACAGACTTCAAAGCTCTCAAAAAAAATTCTAAATCTTTCCGAATCATAACCTACGGCTCCTACCAGGCTTTCGGTCATGGGCTCGATGAAAAGTATACTTACAGCTCTGTTTTAGAAAATAAGCTTCAATCAAAATTTAAAAAAAATAACATCGAAGTCTGGAATTCAGCCCATCATGCGGCAACGGCAATTACAGGAATTTCTCATCTCAAATATGATATCGAACACTATAAGCCCGATCTTGTAATTTTTGACTTCGGATTTGTTGACCCCGCAGTACTAAGCGACAACTATTTTCCCTATGTTATGCATTTTTCTCCTGAAGTAAAAAAGATGCTTAAACCTATTTTGCTGGCTTTAAATTACTTTATTTCTAAATCAGTTGCCGGCTTTAAGCTTTGGAATAAATTTGGACTGGCCAAAGTTGGACAAAATATTATAAATTTTCAAACCAGTATGAATGAATTTTTAGATATCGCACAAAAAGCCAATACGCAGGTGATCGTTATCAAACAGATACAAGTTGATCTTAAAAGAGATGTTTACACCGATATTCTCACGGCAAGAGCTCAGCCTGTAATATTTATTGATGCAGATGATATTTATAAACCTGTTTATGCAAAGTATGTAAGCCTACCGGTTTCCGATACATTTTGGCTTAATGAGGTCAAGCCTGAGCAGTTAGCCATACTTCAAAATGCTCACAATTTTAGATATCCACGCTTACGTTTGGATTTTTGGCAAATAAACGAATATGGTCAAGAAATACTCGCTGAGGCATTAACTGACAGTATTACAAATTCTAAATTTGTTAAATAGAAGACGGCCTTAGCTAAGCACGTATAATTTTGTCGTTTATACTATAATTTGTAGCTTTAAAAATATCTACACTGACAAAAGAACGAGTTAATTCGCAATACTTTGAATAAGATTTTTTAGAATTAAATTTAATTTCGATGCGCACATGTGTTGCATTGTGTTCGAATTTAAGATCCAAAATTTCTTTATTATTTATCATTATCTGAGTTAAATTTTTAAATTTTTGCTCATCGAGAAAATTCCGGCGCTGTTCGTAATAGGCGGCATGATCAAAATTAACAGATGTGTCGTCTTTGATTTTGCGAACTAGCAATACTTCTTTTGAGCTATCTTCAGTCTGAGCCAGCAATACACTCGGCACAAGCACAACCCCAAGTATACCCACAAAACGTTCTACAAATTGTTTACGACTCAACAACGACATATTTAAATACTAACTAACCGTGCCTATAAATGCAATCAAAAAGACCTCATAGTGTTCAAAGCCTCAATTTCAAATCTAGCTCATTCTAAGTCTCAAAATAGAACAACTATAAGTCTCAGATAAGACCTCAAACAAATCCTTTGCTTGGCCTACCTCTGAACAATAGACTCTCATTAAGAGAGGTTCAATCGCGTGACTTCAATAAATGACACCCGCAATCAAGCAAGCTCCACCGCTAGACCACGTGGAGTCTTTTGGCTAACAGGACTCTCGTCTTCTGGCAAAACTACCTTGGCTAACGAATGCCAAAATGCTCTTTTAAAAAACTTCATTGATGTTGAGGTTTTGGATGGAGATGAGATTCGTAAGCTCTTCAACACTACTGGTTTTACAAAAATCGAACGTCTCGAGCACATGAAAAGAGTTGCTGAAATCGCATGCTTTTTAGAATCAAAAGGCCGAGTGGTTTTAGTAGCTCTTATCTCGCCCTACGCGGCCGGTCGTAATCATGCTCGCTCGATAATGCTAAATTTTCATGAAATTTACTTGTCGGCCTCTCTTGAAGTTTGCAAATCTCGGGATGTTAAAGGTTTGTACCGTAAAGCTCTCGCATGCGAAATTTCAAATTTTACCGGCATTTCAGATGTGTACGAAGCTCCAGAAAAGCCTGAGCTTCGTTTAGATACGGGCGTACTTAGTTTGAATCAGTCTGTTAAAGAACTGACAGAATATATTATCAAACACTCTCGTGCTTAATAACCTGTTTGAATTCAGGCCAAATATGGAAAAAATCAACTCCCCAATGCATTTTTCTGTCGTTTAGAAATTGATGGAGCTGAGTTTTTTGCATTTTATCTACTCTAGGCTTTTGAGATAACAACGAACTCAGACTTTCAAAGAAAAATTTTATTGAGCTCGACCTGATACTGAAAACAATCTTTTAAGTAATGCCTGAGACCTTCACTCAATAAACTCATCTGCAGATAAGCCGGATACACTAAATTACCGCACTCAAAGAGTTTTTTTCTACCTTTGGCTCTAGGCAGCTCTACCAAATATTTCAGATAATTTTGCATGCTCCGCACGCAAAGAATATTAAGCGTCAGCCTCGTGCCAAAAGTAAATTTAGGCAAATCTAGCGCATACAGTTTATTAAAGTTTTTTTGATATGTCTCCCAGCTTAAGCCATAGCGTATAAACTCCGCCGTTTCGGCTGTGCTCTCCATTGAGGCCAGCAGACGTACTTCGCATTTTTGCGCAATTACGGGTATATAATTAATAAATTTATCAAGATGGTTTTCAGAAAAATTTAAATTACTTACAATCGTAATTATAATTTTATCGGCGCGTTCATGTTGAATTACTTTGTCTATAATCTGGTAAAATTCTTTATTTAAAAAAGGTTCGCCACCGATTAGGCGTACATGTTTTACCGGACTCAAATAAAATAAATCCCAAAATTGTTTTTTTTGAATTTGCAGCTCGTCCGCATTTTTTTCAGGATTAGGCGATAATTTTTTATTTGCAAGATCTTCATTTTCCCAAACCGAGCTGAACTCTGAACGACAGTAAGCACATTGCAAATTACATAAATTTGATATCGAAATTTCAAAAATCTCTGGTGCTAATTGTGTTGCTTGCAGATCAATTTGCTCTAAACCCTCGAGATGATTTGAGTGTTCAAGACGCAAACTTGTTAAGCCTTGTGCTTCTCGCTGATAGCAAAAGTTACAGTTTTGGTTGGCAAGGCCGGCAAGCATATCAGACCCTATTTTTTGATACAACGGGCTGGCTACTTTAATATTTTCACTTGTAAACCACGGATGTAGGCAGCAGTGCCTCACAAAACCTTTAGAATAATCAAAATGCAGGTTGACCCTGAACTTATTGCAACCATACTTTTTGATACTCTCATTTTTAACCATTCTCATTATCCCCTAGAATAATCTTTCAAATTCTACTACCATAAATATAATCATGAAAGTGAATAATGACGCACTTAAAGCAACTTGAAGAAAAAAGTATTTATCTACTACGCGAATCCTTTCATCACTTCAAAGGTCAGATCTCCATGCTTTGGTCTGTAGGAAAAGACTCTACCGTTATGCTCCACTTAGTAAAAAAAGCCTTTTTAGGTCGAGTGCCTTTTCCACTTATGCACATAGATACCAGTTTTAAAATACCTGAAATGATCGAATTTCGTGACCGCGTGGTCAAAACGCAAAAACTCGATATGATTGTTGGCCGCAACTCAGAAGCCCTTAAAAAAAAGTTAAGTTTTCCATCTGGAAGTTTAACCAGACTTGAATGTTGTCAAATTCTAAAAACCCAGAGCCTTATCGACACCTCTGAAGCTTTGGTTTTGCGTGAACGCTTCAATCATCAATCGCAAAAATATGAGCCTGACTCTAAAAATGAAGCTTTTAAGGCGCTCATCATGGGCATACGTGCTGACGAAGAAGGCTCAAGATCAAAAGAAAGATATTTTTCAATTCGATCAAAAGATAGCTCGTGGAAAATAGAAGATATGCCTGCTGAGTTATGGGACGAATTCAACACTGATTTGCCCGCCGAACAGAGCTGCAGAATACATCCACTGCTGGATTGGTCTGAAAAAAATATTTGGGAGTATATTGCTCAGGAAAACATTGAAGTTTCAGATCTTTACTTCGATCGCGGAAGTGGTGAACGCTACCGTTCTTTGGGCTGCGCTCCTTGCACTAACAAAATTAAATCGGCTGCCAGAAATGCTTTTGATATTATTGCAGAACTATCGCATGGAGAATTGTCAAAACTTTCTGAACGCTCAGGCCGTGCACAAGACAAAGAAAATGGAAATAGCCTCGAAGCCCTCCGACGCAAAGGTTATATGTAATGGCTTGTAGACGCAGTAACTTCATTGTAAGCGGACATATCGACCACGGAAAATCGACTTTTATCGGCCGGCTGCTATTAGATATCAAGGCTATTCCGGAAGATCGCTTGCATAATTTAAAATCTATTTTGAAGCCACAGGCTAAACTTGAATACTCACATTTGACAGACTCTTTGGCCGATGAAAAAACTCAGGGCATTACTATTGGTCTTTCTCAAACTGTTTTTAGCTACAAAAAAAATGAATTTGTTTTTTTAGATGCTCCTGGACATCATGAATTTTTGCAAAATATGATTACTGGTGCTTCAAAAGCCGATCTTGGTTTTTTAATCGTTGATTCTGCAGAAGGCGTAAAGGAAAGCACACTCCGACATTTGCATATGCTGTCTTTTTTAAAAATTCCGCAAATTATTCTTCTTATTAATAAAATGGACCTTGTAGATTACTCGCAAACTGTATTTGATAAAATACTCACTGAAATACAACTGCATTTTAAAAACTTAAACCTTAAATATGAATCCGCTATTCCGATTTCGGCCTATAGATCTGAAAACCTATCTACGCGTTCTAATTTGATGCCTTGGTACAAGGGGCCAATAGTAACCGACATCCTCGATCAGCAAGCCGCAAAACAACCCCCCATTAACAAAGAAAATGAAAGTTTTTGTTTTCTTGTTCATGACCGCTATGAACAAACTCTTGTTGGCGAAGTGATTCGGGGCCAAATGCATCATGAACAAGTTTATTCTGTCAGTAACTCAGACGAAAAATTACAGTTAACTGCAGATTCTGAAAACTACCAGAGTGAGCGCTATCAGAGTTTTATTTTAAATAATAAATCTTCTGGCGTTAAAAGAGGAGACTTGGTTTTAACTTCGGATATGGACATCCAACATGCCCAGCAAATGCGAGCCAGTGTTATTTGGTTTGGAGCAACTGAGCTCAAAGTAGATGAGCCTATTAAATTCAGGCTGGCAAAACAAGAAGTGTCGGCAAAAATTATTGAGGTAACCGATTTAATCGACAGCGGTAGCCTTACTCCAGCAGTGACTCAATCTAACATTAAAAAGGGCAGCGTTTTTAAGTGCACTATTTCACTAGCTGATAAAGTTTCATATACTGAATTTAATACACAAGAGAGCCTCGGCAGATTTGTACTGCTTAAAGACGGCCGCATATGTGGCGCCGGCAAGATAGCTCAATAAAATAAAGCCAAAATTGATTGTATGTTTTTTCGTCTGCCTAAAAAAGGTTAATACTTATTTTAAAAAATGCACTAAATCATGTACCGAATAGGGGCTATATTGCTTTAAAAAGGAAGCATTGGGTGTTTTAGCGTCAACTCGTTGTATTAGACCTAGACCAGTCATTGATTATATCAAGTATTACTAATTTTTTTTTGCATTTATGGCCGAAGATTCTAAACTGTAATTACAGCAACTGGGTTAAATGAT
>JBEBIK010000125.1:0-6281 GCA_040080445.1 Pseudobdellovibrio sp. | reverse complement strand
GGTTTAATCGGTTACCGTTCTGAGTTCTTAACAGATACTCGTGGTACTGGTTTATTAAATACAAACTTTGACGGTTGGGATGACTACCGTGGCGATATCAGCTCACGCTTAAATGGCGCGATGGTATCGGATCGTTCTGGTCACGCAAATGCTTACTCTATCTGGAATAAACAAGAGCGCGGTATCATGTACGTTAATCATAATGATGAAGTTTACGAAGGAATGATCGTTGGCGAGCACGCTAAAGATAACGACCTTATAGTAAACATCACAGAAGCAAAAAGAATGTCGAATGTTCGTTCTTCTGGAGCCGACGAAGCTATTCGCGTAATTCCAGTTCGTCCTATGACTCTCGAAAAAGCTATGGAATGGATTAAAGATTCTGAGTTAATCGAAGTAACTCCTAAGAATATTCGCGTACGTGTACGTGAATTAGATCCAAATAAACGTCCTAAGGTTCAAAAACCACAAAAAGATTAAATCTAAAAAAAAGCTCTGGAAACAGAGCTTTTTTTTATTCAGCGACTATACTATTCGTCGTCGCCGTCATCCATTTCTTTTAAGTCGTCTTTGGTTAAATCTTCTTCGTGTTCTTTGGCACGAATGGCGGCCTGACTCGAATTTAAAAAGTAATCTACATTTCCAATTGCACTTTCGTAAGAGCCCGCATCTAGTCTGCCAAACTTATACATATTTTTAATTATACGAGTTACGCGTCTACGCGCAAACTTTGTGAGGTCTTTTCTAAAAAAAGACTGCGAGTATTTTTCTGGATTCGGCAACACCATTGCTAAAAAAGCGGCTTCAGTTGCATTCAACTGAGAAGGATGTTTTTTAAAATAAAATTGAGCCGCTCTTTTTATTCCAAATATATTTTTGCCAAACTGAACAACATTTAAATACTTTTCTAAAATTTCTCGTTTGGAGAGAGTGTCTTCAAGCTTAAACGTAATTAAAGCTTCGACACCTTTTCGTACGAAATTTTTATTTTTAGATAAAAACATATTTTTTGCTAATTGTTGGGTTATTGTTGAGCCACCGCATACAATGCGCATTTTTTCTTTAAGTTTTTGAAAACAGTGCTTAATGCCTTCTTCATCAAAACCATTGTGCTGATAAAAACTTGAGTCTTCAGTTAAAATAATAGCATTTTGAACATTTTTAGAAATTTGATTTAACGGAACATAATTTTTAGATTTAGCACAGAGCTCTACATCAAACATCGAAGTTGTCATACAGCCTTTAATTTGCTTTTCAGACGGAAACCAAACCCAAAAACCCAAACCAAAAATAATAACTAATCCAAGCCAGATCTTAAACAGAGATTTCATTTTAAATAGCCATTATCTTTCATCCAGCGCACGCTATTTTCAAGAGCTGCATCAGATGAAGTTGGCTTAAAACCCAATTCGTTGCGGGCACGAGCCGAGTCAAACCAGTGGTACATAGTAGCGGTGTAAGCATTTTCACTGCTTACACCAATATTAACGCCAACTTTTTCTAGCAAATCGCCAGTGGCTCCAATTGTATGGAGTGCCCAATTGGGCATATATATTTGTGGAGCCTTAACCCTAGCAAAACCAGCAATTTTAGTGAATAAATCTTTAATCGTCATGTTTTCATTTGAGAGAATATAACGTTCGCCATTTTTTCCATTTTTAAGTGCAAGTAAAATTCCGTTGATAACATCCTCTGCGGCTACTACGTTAATGCCACCGCTGGTATAAAACGGAAAATCACCACGAGCTACTCTAACTTGAGTTTTACGGCTGCCTTTTTTGGCGTCGCCAAAGCCATATATTGTTGCGGGGTTTACGCAAACTGCATTAATGCGCTTATTTTTTACGGCTTCAATAACAATGTCTTCAGCAATTTTTTTAGTTTCAAAATAACCTAAATTAAGATGTGAAATATTATATTCTGATTTTTCAGTTAAAGACTCAGGTTTAAACGAAGCACCTATGGCCACAACTGAAGAGGTATGAAGTAATTGCGGAATTTTAAGTTCGGCGCAAACATCTACAACATTTCTGGTTCCTTCAATGTTAACTTGGTCCATAAGTGGGCGGTCTGATGCTTTGTAGGCCACGACACCAGCCAAATGAAAAACAATATCTTTATTTGCAAAAGCTATTTTTAAAGACTCTTTATCTGTTACGTCACCATACACATATTGGGGTTTGGCATTTTCTAACTCAGCGAGGTCGCTGTTTTTACGAACCAGTGCAGAAACTTCATGACCTTCTTCGAGTAGTCTACGAGTGAGCCAAGCTCCTAAAAATCCATTGGCTCCAGTTACGATCACTTTCATTCGGCACTTTTCCTATTTTTCAGATAAGTAATAAGTCTGCTGGCTAATTTAGAAAATAAAAGGCCCCAGATATACCCGAATATACTGCCTGCAAAAATATCTGATGGGTAGTGCACACCATTATAAACTCGGCTATAGGCAACTAAGCTTGCAATGCTATAAAGAGGAATTTTTATGACTGGTATAAAGTGACTGGTGTAAGTGGCAAGAGCAAACATATTAGCTGAGTGGTTAGAATAAAAACTAAAACTGCCCGCATTAGATCTTTGTACAACTTCAAGTGACTCATTAAGCATAGGACGAGTGCGCTCAAATACATGTTTAACTTTTCCGCCAATAAAATCATTGATGCCTAGACAAAGAAGTAAAATTAGAAATAGAGTTACGCCTTCTCTTTTATATTTACGAATAAACAAAAAAAGCACTAGCGGAACAACCACAACTTTAAAGTAAGTTGTTTTGTGTAAATCAGTAATCCAAACGAAAAACACGTCCAAAGCAGGATGAGTCCAAACACTGTTGATCTGATTTAGAATCCAATAGTCTAAGTTAAGTAAGAAATCTAATGTCATACTGCTTTAGTCTAGCCTGTAATAGTTGGGCGTGAAAGCTTTGTTTATGTGTGGCAAGATTTTCTATATGGATAGAGCTACATTTTTCGGTTTATTAATTGGTATCGGCGGCATTTTACTTGGCAACTATATTGAAGGTGGGCATATAGCTTCATTACTTCAAGGAACAGCCTTTATTATTGTAATGATGGGTACAATGGGCGCGGTTCTAGTTTCAAATAAATCTAAAGATTTAAAACTGGGTTTCAGTCTTTTTAGACAAAGCTTTAAAGAGCAGTCCTTAGATTACGACAAACCTATACGTGAAATCGTCGATTGTGCAAAACTTGCTAAAAAAGAATCTATTCTGGCATTAGAACCTAAATTAAATCAGTTACAGTCAGAGATGCTTAGAGACGTACTTCGTAATGTGGTTGATGGCGTAGACTTAAAATTAACAAAACAGATATTTGATAATATTATTTTAAAAGAAGAGCAGCGTTTGTTATCTGCTGGAAAAATCTGGCTCGATGCAGGTGGATTTTCGCCTACTATAGGTATTATTGGAGCTGTTTTAGGTTTAATTCACGTTATGGGAAACTTAAGTGATACTTCTAAGTTAGGTGCCGGTATTGCCGTAGCTTTCGTAGCCACTGTATATGGAGTTGGGTTTGCCAATTTACTTTTTATTCCGATTGGTAATAAAATTAAAAAAAATATCCATGAGTTATCTAAACACAAACACATGATTTTAGATGGAGCGCTGTTGATTGGTACTGGTTTAAATGCGCAGTTAATTGAGCAAAAACTAATATCATATAAGAGTAAATAATGAGCGACGACTCAAGCGAAAACGAACCTAAAAACAGAGAACACCAAGAAGAACCTGAGAATCATGAAAGATGGTTAGTTTCTTACGCCGATTTCATTACTCTGCTGTTTGCTTTTTTCGTTGTGATGTACGCCACTTCAAACAATAACCAAGATAAACAAAAGTCTTTCGAAAAATCAGTTCGCACTACTTTAAAATTAACAGGGGATAACGCAGGTAATGGTAGCCCAAGTGCCAGCGATGGCAATGTGGGCGGCGAGGTGGCAGGCGAAACCATTATTCAGCTTGATGGCTTTCCTCCGCGCGGTGCTCCTGGAGAAACTCAGCAGTATATCAGTCGTATTTTTGATAAAAAGCTCGATAGTAGCGACAAAGAAAAAATACAAGAGTTACGTCACGACGCTATCGGAGTAAGAATTGCTTTAGCCTCTGCTCAATTTTTTCTTCCGGGTGGAGTAAAAATCAGAACTAGCGCCTTAAAAGCTTTAGACAAAATCGCCGAAATATTAAAAGAAACCGATAAAAAAATTGTTATTGAAGGTCATACCGATAATATTCCAGTTGCATCGAATTCATTGTATGAGTCTAACTGGGAATTGGCGTCGTTACGGGCCACGAGCATAGTTAAGTACTTAGTAAAGTATCATCAAATTGCTCCGAGAAGAATTTCGGCTACATCTTACGCCGACACAAGACCCTTAAAAAGCAACGATTCTGCCGAGGGTCGCTCGCAGAATCGTCGAATAGAAATCTATATTGTTTTAGACGAGAAGCTACAAGACTAGCTTATTCGCACTCGCGTAATTCTTTTTCAGTAAACTTACCGTTAGAAGCAATTTTAATAGCATCAGCAACAGATTTACCTTCAGTTAATGCTTTTTCGTACTTCTCAACAAAAGTTTTTGAAGATTGACCGAAATCTAAAGCAGAAATCTTGCCAGAAATTTCGATAATCTTAGCTACTTTTTCTTGTTGTTTTTGAGCTTCAGAGCTATTCACAGCAAGAGATTCAACATCATGAGACGCTTTAGAGATTAACTCTAAACTTTTCTTAGCCATCTGTTTTTCTTGCGCTGTCGAAGCCGAATCTTTTGCAACTGAAGATAATCTAGCCACTTCAGTTAAAATGTCTTTAGCATTAACATTCATAAGTTTAATTAAGTTATTATTTTCAGTAGCAGTGAACGAAACTAGATCTCTTAGCGAAAGATCTAACATCTTATTTACTCTTTCCATCAACTTAGCGTCAGCAGTGATGTCTTTACCAGCTTCACGAGCTTTTACTATATCTTGGAATGTTGTAGATCTTTCAACTCGCGCACGGGCTTGTTCCGTTGTCATACGCGTTACTTCACGTACTTGGGCATGTGAAAGTTGGGTTAACACTAATAGAGCGGCTACGATCAATTTTTTCATTTTATACCTCTTGTTTATTTTTAACATTTTTATATTTATCAAACTTTGTACCTATTTTTTTAACTTTTAAATCAATATATTCGTTTTGGTTTCCATTTTTTTGCCAAAGGCCTCAATTTTGGAAACTGTGTCAATTTCATACACACTTTATAATATTAGCGCTGACCTCCGAATGGGTTAGCAGAACCATTTCTTACCGGTGTTGTTGGATTAGCGCTTTTCCAGTCATTCATAAACTCTTTAGTATCTAAATCTAAAGTTTGATTAAGTGCGATGCGCATACGTATAAATCTACGAATTTCAGATTCAACCTGTCTTAATCCCTTAACTGCGGCGACGGCCATTTTCTGTTTGTAGGTTGGATTCGCTACAGGGATATCTTCGTAATTCTTTTGTGAGTTTTCCGTACCTGAAGCAGATGCTGGTGCTGATAAATCTTCTGCTTCATCTGTAGCCGCGGCTAAAACCACCTTTTTAAGGCCAGCCTTAACTAAAACATCATTAATGGCTGTATCTATTTTTTTAGAGTGCGAGATGTACCATTCAAAATTAGGTTCGTTCTGTGCAAAAGTATAATACACATCTAAAAGATTATAAAGTTTATCTAGCTCCGGAGCGGGTTGTCTGTAAATCGAGCGGTAGTTCATTTCTTCAGAGTTATTGCGAGCAAATTCTAAGTAATTGAATTTAGTTAGTGGTCCGTCAATGATAGTATTTTTTAATATTGTATAAAGAGAGCCATTTTCTAAAACTTTAGAAGTGACTTGGTCGTACAAAGAAGAATATTTAGTTTCTTTTTCAGGTGTATTTAACTTGTTTGGTGTTCCGGGTTGTTCTAGTAATACGCGATTTAAAATCTGCATGTATAAATTTGACTCTGCCTTTAATGTGGCCATTAAGCTTTTTGGTAAATAGCGACTCTGATTTAAACCATCAACGAAAAATTTAAAAAATGAACGATGGTCAAAAAAATTGTTATTGGCAGCTTGAACAACTTTTTTATATTCTTGGTCATACTTTTTAAATTCAGCAGACATTGGAGCTTTGGCGTTTTTTAACCACCAATTTTCAAATGTATTAGCATTTTCTTTTTTAGTAAAATCGCCAATCGCTTCATAATTTAAATTAGCTAAAATATAATCTCTTAAGCTTTTATCAGCAATTTTTGTAG
>JBEBIK010000124.1:0-6395 GCA_040080445.1 Pseudobdellovibrio sp. | reverse complement strand
TCTTAATACTACTACATTATATTCCTATTATTCAATTTTTTCTTTAATGATTTTGACCGAATCTTAGGGTGTAATTGAAAACTAAATAATAATTAAGTCTTAAAACTCAAAAAAGGAGCCCCTCATGGCACAAATCGAAACAACCCCAGAAATGGTAAAAAAGGTTTACGAAACAACACGTACAAAAACAGCGGTTATTCGTAAGCGTTTAGGCCGTGATTTAACTTTGGCTGAAAAAATTATTTACGGACATTTAACAGACCCGCAAAATCAAGAGATTGAGCGCGGTAAAAGCTTCTTATTATTAAATCCTGACCGCGTAGCCATGCAAGATGCGACAGCGCAAATGGCGTTGTTGCAATTTATGTTGGCTGGTAAATCTGAAGCTGCAGTTCCTTCGACTGTTCACTGTGATCATTTAATTCAGGCATACCAAGGTAAAGAAAAAGATATGACGGCATCAAATATGTCTAATAAAGAAGTTTTTAACTTCTTAGCTTCTTCTTCTTCAAAATATAATATCGGTTTCTGGAAGCCGGGCGCAGGAATCATTCATCAAGTGATTTTAGAAAACTACGCATTCCCTGGTGGTTTAATGATTGGTACAGATTCTCACACTCCAAATGCGGGTGGTTTAGGTATGTGTGCAGTAGGTGTGGGTGGATCTGATGCCTCTGACGTTATGGTGGGCTTACCTTGGGAAGTTAAAAACCCTAAATTAATCGGTGTTCACTTAAAAGGTAAATTAAACGGTTGGACTGCTGCCAAAGACGTAATTCTAAAACTTTGCGGAATGTTAACTGTAAAAGGTGGAACAGATAAAATTGTTGAGTACTTCGGTGATGGTGCAAATTCATTATCTTGTACTGGTAAAGCGACGATCACAAACATGGGCGCTGAATTGGGTGCTACTTGTTCGGTGTTTCCTTACGATGTTAAAATGGGTGCTTACTTAGCGGCAACAAGTCGTAAAGACTTAGCGGCTATTGCTGACGCGAATAAAGATATATTAACTGCTGATGCTGACGTTTTAGCAAATCCAAAAAAATATTTCGACGAAGTATACGAAGTCGATTTATCAACTTTAGAACCGCATTTAGTAGGCCCTCATACTCCAGATTTAGCGCGCCCGATTTCTAAAGTGGCGGAAGAAGCTAAAGCTAATGGTTGGACATTGAAATTATCAAGCGCCTTGATTGGTTCTTGCACAAATTCTTCTTACGAAGATATTGGCCGTTCTGCGATGATCGCTGAACAAGCTATGTCTATCGGTGTGACGATGAAACAACCATTCTTGGTTTCTCCGGGTTCAACACAAATTCAAAACACCATCACTCGTGATGGTCAGATGAAAACATTTGAAGCCGTGGGTGCTGTGGTATTAGCAAATGCTTGTGGCCCTTGTATTGGTCAATGGAAACGTGATGACGTTAAGCATGGCGATAAAAATACAATCTTAACTTCTTTCAATCGTAATTTCCGCGGACGTAACGATGCCAACATGGAAACTTTGGCGTTTATCGGATCTCCTGAAATGGTAATGGCATTAGGTTTGGCTGGTCGTTTAGATTTCAACCCGCTGACAGATGAATTAGAAGGTCCAAAAGGCAAAATTAAATTGCAAGCTCCTCATGCTCCAGAGCTTCCTGAAAAAGGTTTTGTGCCTGATACAGAAGGTTACCAAAAACCTGCAGGTTCTGCTGCAAAAGTTGATGTAGACCCTAAGTCTGAACGTTTACAATTATTATCGCCATTTACAAAATGGGACGGTAAAGATTTTGTAGAGCATTTGGTTTTAGCTAAAGCAAAAGGTAAATGTACAACAGACCATATTAGCCCAGGTGGCAAATGGCTCAACTTCCGCGGCCACTTAGATAATATTTCAAGCAATATGTTATTAGGTGCTGACAATGCATTTATGACAGGCGAAATCGGCAAAGGCATTAACCAGTTAACGAGTGAGAAAAAAGAATTTGCACAAGTGGCTCGTGATTATCAAAAAGCGGGTAAGTCATGGATGATAGTTGGTGACGAAAACTACGGTGAAGGTTCTTCTCGTGAGCACGCAGCTATGAGTCCGAGATTCTTAGGTTGTACAGCGGTTATTACAAAATCGTTTGCGCGTATTCACGAAACGAATTTGAAAAAACAAGGTGTGTTGGCGGCAACGTTTGCAAACCCTGCGGATTATAATCTAATTCAAGAAAAAGATTTATTATCTATTCGTGGATTACAAGGCATAGCTCCAGGTAAAAACTTGGTTTTAGAAGCTAAGCATGCTGATGGAACTGTAAGTAATATTGAAATTAAACACACTTATAATGCTGAGCAGATTAAATGGTTTAAAGCAGGATCAGCATTAAATCTGATCCGCGAAATGTAATTTGTAGTTAGCGGCCAGCAGGAGCACTTGCTGCTCCTGGGCTACGGCCGTTATTAGATCTTGATGAGGCGGGAGTCTCCGAGACTCCTGGTACGTTAAATAGTCCTCTTATGTAAGCTCTCTGATCAAATTTTTTATTCTGAAAAAGTGCAATATTTTCAGAGCAATCATTAGAACGGTCGACTAAGTCTTTATAAGTCAGGATGGCTGGGCTTTTAATTGGATTGTTCATTTCTACGCTCGAAGAAATTCTTATACCGTTGTTGTCGGCTCTGGTCGCTTCGTCAAATTGGCTTTCGATATCTTTTTGTGAAGATTTTAGATCGCTTTGGAATAGTTGAACCATTTTAACTCTGGACTGATCTATTTTTTTAAATAAGCTGATACACTGTTCGGCTTTTTGCCCATCCCCATCTGAAAAGTTTTCGTTTATGTGTTGAGACCACTCTTTACATTTACTCTCAGTGTATTCATAACAATTTTTAAGATTGCCAGCATTTCGAGTTAACTTTGTTGTGAATGTACTACCACCACATTTTATTACGCTGTGTAAATTTTCTTTATCTTTATCGAAACGGTAGAGAGTGTATTTTCCGTAGTGATCTTCATCAGCTAGTGGATTCATTTGGTTGCCACGAATTTTATGACTATCGCGGTTGTAAACGCTCACACAGTTAAGTTGTTTATTTTGCGGACAAGGCGTTGATCCCACATACCAAGCGGCTGTGCCTTCACCTTTAGAAAGCACTCGAGTGCTTGCAGCATTTTGTTCAAATGTAACACCAGTATTACCACGAGCGTTACGCGAAGGTTTTGCTGTAACCACTCCACCAGCTGAGATGTCATACAAATTACTAAAATCTGCAGGTAAACCGCTAACTTGAGCTTGTGATAAGCTAATAGAAAAAATTAAGCTGAAAAAAAGAAAGCTATTAAAACAAACTGATTTATACATATTGCACCTCAGAAATATATATCGACAAAAACGCCACCAATCTTGATTTGACTAAGGTCTTGTTTCGCTTTTAAGCTTAAGCCTTAGGAGAATTCTATGAATAAGCTATTTTTTGTATTGCTACTTTCGCTAGCCTCAATCAGTGAAGCCAGACTAGCAGGCAACTGGACAGGATGGGGAACTTGGAAATTTAAAGGCGAGGGCGACGGAGCGAATTGTAATCCTATGCAAATGCAGTGGAGCGAATCTAAAAATGCTATTGCCATTGAAAGAGGAATTTTTGACTGTGGAATCGTAGTTATGCATTTAGATAAAACACCTTGGACATTAAAAGATGGTTTGTTGTTTGATGAAGAACAAAAAGAAGTGGGTTCTTATGATGGAACTAACTTTGAAGTGTTTATGCCAAGCCCTAACGAAAAAACTACAATTCACATAAAAGTTAAGCGCACAGCTAATCATTATGATTATTCAGAGATCTGGTTTAATCAGTATGAAAAAGTATATGTTATTGAAGGCCGTTTATTTACCTCTGGAGAGTAATATGAAATTTTTAGCCGTTCTATTTTTTTTAAGTTCAGTTTCTTTTGCTGAAAGTGATATGCATTTAATTTATGTCAATGGTGTGGCTGAAAAAACGGTAGAGCCCAATATGGTTTTACTTCACTTAGAATCGTGGGCAAAAGCAGCAACGGCAACAGCTGCACAAGAACAACAGGCTTTACAGTTTGGCAAAGTAAAAAGTTCTTTAGATAAATTTAAAATTAAAAAAGAAGATATTCAAACTCATGGTTTTTCGGTTTACCCAGAATACACTTATGATCAAAAAGCTCAGACCAATAAAATTACAGGCTACCGTGTAAGCCATACAGTTGTAGTAACTTATCGTAAAACTGAAGATGCGGGTACACTATTAGATTCTTTAGTAACAAGCAAAGGCGATTCGAGCGGAATTAACGTTCAGAGCGTTTCTTGGGACTACGATAAAAAAGCAGAAGTGGAATCGGCTACTTTAGGTGATGCCGTTAAAAATGCGCGTGATAAAGCCGATGATTTAGCAGTTGCTGCTGGTGTTACAATTAAAGCCGTTCATAAAATTCAACATACGTCTTATGCACCACCAGTGGCTTCTCCAATGTATGAGCGTGCAGCTATGAAATCTATGGACTCAGTAGCAGCTCCGACGGAACTTTCTACTGGTCAAATTAAAGTGCGTGTTGAAGTGCAAATGGAATTTGAAATCTAATCGGCACAAACGCGGCTAATTTGTGTATTGAAATGACTGATCGTATTTGTGTTACTATAGTTAGCACCGATATAAAGATTTTTCCAAGATTTGCAGCGTGCTTGATAGACCTTAATAGATTGTTCAAGACTTGCTCTCTCTGGGCTTCCCGCTTTTGCAGAATCTAATTTACCTTTAAGCTTATAAAGATTTTCTACATCGCTATCAAATGTATCCTTAATATAACTGGCATGGTCACTGGCTTTGTAGCCACTGCGTTTAAGTTCGGGGGCAATGGCCGCTTCAATTTCTTTTGCGGTGGCATTAGGTTTATTAGATAAATCATATAATGTAGAACTTCCTGTAACCTTTTTAATTGCAGCTGAGTCAACCTGAGTCACAACCGGAGTTGCAGGTGGTACTGGAGGCGCTGGCGGTGGTCTAGCAACAACAGGTTCGGGAGTCACTGCTGTTGCAGGTTTTGGTGTGACACTGGCCGTAGTGCGAACGCTAGGTGCTGGAACTGTTCTACTCACGCTTCCTGCTCTATGATGAGCTCCGCCCACAAGTTCTTCGGCTTCCGCCTTTGTAAATCCAACGTCTTTTAATCTTTGCAGTCTGACTTCGTTTGAAGTGCCGCCTCTTATTAGAACAGAATCGGCATCATTCATGATGGCTGTGACCTGTTCTTTAGAAATTGGTTTTTTAAAAAACTCACTGACTCGTTTTTGGGCCATCACAGCTACTTCTGCACGGTTGTAGCCAGCAATACCTTTCCATAAAAGAGTTTCAGTTTCTCGTTCTGAAAAGCCTGCAGCTCTCATAAGAGCTCTTTTTTCTTCAATTTCTGCAGGAGTATATTGACCAAAAGCTTTTAGCCCACCAACTTCGTGAGCTTTAAGTAAGGCTGCTCTTTCTTTTTCAGATAATGTTTTTGCTAAAATTCCTTCAGCCGCTAAAATGCGATCTTCGTTTCTAAGTGAGCCAGCAACACCTAGATCTTGCGAGCGTAAATTTGATCGGCCCGTCATTTTTTGAATAAACTGAGAGAGTTTCGATGTATTGTCTCCGGCACGTTTAAGTAAATAACCAGCACCCAGTTTTGCAACGCCTGGGGCTGCCGATAAGGTTGCTTCCCACATGCAAGTGCTACGCTCATGTTTTTCGATTAGAGTTTGTGGGTTTTGGCGACACTGTCCTTGAACTGTGGCCGTCGTATCCTTAAAACAAGCGTCATAAAAGCTATTAGCCGTTTGCAATCCGCCAGTAATCATAGCGGCCCAACCAAGTCCCTTCGAGGCTAATTCAAAACCTTTTGCCATTTGAGGACTTCGTAAAACAACAGAAGCGCGGGCGGCTTTTGCTACAGCTAATGCGCCAATGGGAATGGCTAGCGAAGCAATGTTGGCACCTAGTTCTGTAAGCTCTTTTGTCTGAAGACGATTTTTTGCCGAACATTGTAAGTAAGGAATTGATTTCAGTGCAGTAGGATTTTCTCGGCTAAGCTGAGCAATCAATGTAGGATCAGAGCTGAGTCTGGCTTGTTGCTTAATTGATAAATTGTATTGGTCATTAGTCTTCGTTTTATCGATTTCTTTTATACTGTTACTAAAGCTGTCTTTAATTTTGGCGATTATTTTTTCAAATTCTTCAGGTGTTACTTCGGTGTGTGTTTTAGAAAAAAACTGGCTGGTATGATCTTCAATAAAATCGCGAATAATAGGGTTGTCGGAGTTGGGGATTTCGCTGATGCGAAGCTCGTAGGCTCCCATGAGTTGCTTAGCTTTTTCATTTTTTTCAATGAATTCATTTTTAAGTGCGATGTATTTAGG
>JBEBIK010000123.1:0-6446 GCA_040080445.1 Pseudobdellovibrio sp. | reverse complement strand
ATTTTAGACCTCATGAGAAAAGTACAAAAAGAATTTGATGCCGGCATGATTTTAATTACGCATGACTTAGGCGTTGTGGCCGAAATGTGCCAAGATGTTTTAGTTATGTATGCTGGTAAAGTTATTGAGTACGGAACCGTAGAAGATATTTTTTATCGTCCGCGCCACCCGTATACAAAAGGTTTGTTAAATTCGATTCCACACTTTGAAACTGGGTCGCGCCTTAAATCTTTGCAAACAATTCCAGGTATGGTCCCTAATTTATTAAAATTACCTGTGGGTTGTCGTTTTCAAGATCGCTGCAGTTATGCAACAGATGTTTGTAAACAAAAAGAACCACTACTTGAAAATCTAAGAGGCTCGCACCGCGTGGCTTGCTTTAATTCAGATGCCACATCGCAAACGAGGTCTGTATGAGCCAATCACTTCTCCGCGCAGAAAATATTGTAAAAAGATTTCCAATTCATGGTGGTCTTTTTTCGCAAGAAATCGCAGCTGTTAAAGCGGTATCCGATATATCTTTTGACATTAAAAAAGGCGAAACACTCGGACTTGTGGGCGAATCTGGCTGTGGCAAATCTACTTTAGGTCGTTGTTTAATTCGTTTAATTGAACCCACGAGCGGAAAAATTTTCTTTAAAGATAAAGAAATAACTCACGCTAATGGAACTGACTTACGCGAATTACGTAAAAAAATGCAAATTATTTTTCAAGATCCATACGCCTCTTTAAATCCGCGCATGACTATTGGTGCAATTTTAGAAGAGCCACTTGTTATTCATAATTTATTTGAATCTGAAAAAGATCGCTTAGATCGCGTGCACGAACTTGTGAGTCTTGTAGGCCTAAGAAAAGAACACTTATCACGCTACCCGCATGAATTTTCTGGCGGACAAAGACAACGCGTAGGTATTGCGCGAGCTTTAGCGGTAAGCCCTGAGCTTATCATCTGCGACGAACCCGTTTCTGCACTTGATGTGTCGATCCAAGCTCAAGTTATTAATTTATTAATGGAACTTCAACAAAAGTTAGGCCTTACTTATGTTTTTATCGCACATGATCTTAAAGTAGTTGAGCACGTTTCTCACCGCGTAGCTGTTATGTATTTAGGTAAAATTGTTGAAATGGCCGATGCAGATGAGCTTTATAGAAACCCACAACATCCGTATACGAAGGCTTTACTTTCAGCTATTCCAGTTCCAGATCCTAAGCCACGCGCTGAAAGAACTATCCTAACAGGAGACGTTCCTTCGCCGATGAATCCACCTTCAGGCTGCCACTTTAACCCGCGCTGCCCGATCGCTTCCGACTTTTGTAAGGAACAAGTGCCAGTACTTAAAGAAACCTCTTCACAACACTTTGTGAGCTGTCTAAAGGTCTAGTCTCGAGCAGTCTAGATCTAAGTAATTCGCACTTAAAATTTAAACCCAGTCTTTAAAAAATGAGCCATACGACCGAATAAGTGATGTATGGCAAATAAGCTCAATTGGGTATTCTATGATTCATTTTCAAAAACTCAGTCTAATCCGTTCTCAACGGAAGATGCGCAAACTGCTATATTAAAAATGCGCCCACAAGACATGGCTAGATTTCTAATTTGGACGGCTGGTTGGGAAAACTGGCAATCATTAAAAGTTTATCTTGAAAGCGATCAAAAAAATTTCGTTTCTACTTTTACTGTACCTGTTCCTATGAGCAACGAAGAAACGATCAAAGCCACAATTAAAGATGTACTTGAAAATACGCAAACACAATTTAGATCTAAAGATGATACCAAATCTTTTTCGAGTATTAAATTAACTGAAGAAACTATCAGTCGTATTGTTCGCCAAGAAAAACAACCCGAAACTAAATCTTTCGATGGTGATGAAATTACTTGGTCTAATATTCAAAAGCCAGATCTCGATTTTTCAAAAATTTCTGAAAAAGCCAAATTTATGGGTAAACGTGAAACTCGTCACGAACTCAAAATAGAGGTATTGCTTATTTCATCAAAAGGTAAATCTTTTAGAAGCCGTTCGAAAAACATTTCTTTATCAGGCTCACTCTTAGAAGACACTATTCCATTTGATTATTACGACGCTCCTTTTGATGTGGTGGTTATTAATAACAACACCAATGATCCACAAAAAGCTCGTGTTAAACTCACAGGCACTACTGTGGGCGATGGTGGCTTAACTCAACGTATCCACTATCATAATCCAACAGAACAGCAGAAAAAAGCTTTGCAGCTTTTGCTCGAAGACTACATATCATTGCAAAAAAAGCAGTCGCCAAAAGCAGGTTAGTTTTTAAAAACCGAATCCGAGAGATGCGGTCATACCACTCACCTCAAAATTACTTATTCCGGCCAATGGTGCACGCGAATCTCTAAAGCCAACTTCGCTATATAATAATAATCTTTTGCCACCACGAGTGGTAAATGCAATGAGCTCAACACCCAAACCGCCACCGAAACCTGCGCCAAACTCCTGAGATTTATTGCTAATACCTAAACCTGCAGGTGGAGAATTTATTGTTAAATTATTATAGCTCACATTCGCCAAAGCCCAGAGATAAATATTGACGCCTTTGTCGTTACGAGAAACTGGAAATAAAGCTACACCAATTTCAGGTTCAATTGAGGTGAAATCATATTTCGAAAAATAAGTCGTTCCACTTTTTATAAAATTTTGACTACCAATGGAATTCATAATTCTAGTTTTAAAAAAATATCTGAAATATTGACCACCACTGTCGATCGAAAGCTCAACTCCGTAAGCCGGGCTTCCGCCTGAAAAAGATTGTTTGTCAGTACCAGTATAGTTTTGTTGAATCGCGCCAATTTTTGTCGATTGAAATGCTCCTTTTTTGCTAAGTGCAAAAACGAAAGTGCTCTGTAAAAGAAGCAAAATAAAAATCAATTTACCCAATGAAAATCCTCACTTACTCTAAGTCTAAAATAGATACTCATTTATAGTGAGTCCAATTGTTTCACTCTAGTCTTAATTCTAATCTTCACTGTGCTTTTTATGTTACACACAAGCGTTTTACATTGGTACACAAGTCTAGTTTTGAGATTTTACAAATGAGGATTCAAAATTATTCATCAAGGAAAGCACTCAAAAGGCCGATAAAGTATATGGAGAAATATGTTTTTACTAATTTAAACATTATCAGGAGAATCACTAATATGGGACGTAAACAGATATTTAGACTTTGTATTTTAATAACGGCAGGCTTAACTGGTTTTGGTTGCGCAAAAAGCAGCGACGAAACAGCAGCAGCCAGTTCGGGCAAAAACCTTTACTTTGCAACAGGCCAATGTAATTCAGGAACTGGTATCACCACACTGAGTTCAACGTTGTCGTCAAGAATGATTGCCAAAGTAAACTTAAGCTCTAAAGTTCAAAGCGTAGTTTTTGACTTAGCAGCCGAATATCAAGGTGGCTTCTTTGCTCCAGAAACTGGTGCGCAAGCGATAGTTGATAACGGAACTTCATTACTTCTATTAACTGAGAACGCAATAAATATGGGTGACAGAAAAATTTTCTCTGTGCCTAAGTCTAATCCATTCAACACAGTAATTTATGCATCCGACTCAAATGCATTAACTCAAACAGCAGCACATATCACAAGATCAATGGTAAAGGAGATTGATGGCTCTCTACTATTTTCTAAGTCTATTGCAATTGAAAAAATAGGCTCCAACGTTCTTCGCATTCCTTCTGGCGCCAACCCGTATATCAATGCCCCCGGCACAAACGGTGCTAATATTTGTAATACTTCAATTACATTTATGTCTAACATCGCAGTGTTGCCGCCGTTTACCTCTACAACAAACGCAGGTAAAATTATATTCTCCCATCAAGGTGGTACAGCAGGCTCTAATCGCTTAGGAATAATCAACAAAGACGGATACACTGCAACCACAGACTGCTATGCCGGAAAAAGTGTTCCAAGTATTGTTTTAGCAAACGATACTGGAGTATCTGGATTAGTAAGTATGGATACTACAGGACCAAGCCCGACATCTATGGTCTACATACCTGACACAGTTACACCAACACAAGGAAAACTGATTGTTGGTTACTCATCTTCTGTAGCGGCAAACTTGAATAACGGAACAGGTTTTAATTACGGAATTGTTATGTATGATGTTACAGATGCAACTGCTACGACAGCAACAATTCAAGCCTCAGGAACTGGAACAGTTTTGTATAATACTTTTTCGAATGTATTCGGTATTTCAGCAATGACTTACGATTCTACTAACAAGCACTTATATGTAGCGACTGCCAGTCAGCAAGGTGTTGCCAATCAAACAACTGCCGCTTACGGGTATAAAGTCGAAAAATTTGCACTAGATTTAACAGCCACTACAGTTCCAAAATTAACTCTTATTCGAGATAATAACAAACCTTTCATGGATCGTAGCTCTTTCACTAGGTGTATTACAAGTATGGCTATCGGAGATTAATTTTCATAATTATTTAAGCTCATAGAAAGGCCGGTTTAAAAACCGGCCTTTTTATTTTTACCAGTACTTAGTTGCAACACTCACATCACTTGAAACTAAAATCTGGCAACTAAGCCGCTCTTCTGGCGTGCATTTATTTCTTTTCAAAGTTTCAACTTCAAAATTTTCTGGAGGGTTCACCACTCCTTCAATTTTTACCCGACACATACTGCAAACACCCTCGCCATGGCACGATGATGCCACTGGAATACCCGCGTCTAATAAGGCGTTCATCAGGTTACTGCCTGACGCAACTTCTAGGGTCAATTGCCTTTGGGGAATGTTAATTTTATTCATTTATTAAAATATTAAAGCCTGCTTTTTTGGCCTAGTCTAGCCCAGCCCTTACAAAAGCTTAGCTAATATGCAATTTATCTCACTCTAGGCATTCTCATATAGCCAAATTCGATTAACCAATAGAGCCAAAAATCCTTTAGTTGTTGTAGAGGCGGTCTTCGCTTATATTGAGAGAACTTTTAAGGTGAGAATAATATGTCTGATAAAAAAATTGAAAACGTAATTATAATCGGTTCGGGCCCTGCAGGATTAACTTCTGCAATTTACTCTTCACGCGCAAATCTTGCTCCTCTGATGATCGAAGGCGAAGAAGCTGGCGGCCAATTGATGATTACAACTGAAGTTGAAAATTACCCAGGTTTCGCTCACGGTGTTACCGGCCCAGAATTAATTTCAGTTATGCGCCAGCAAGCTGAAAGATTCGGTACCAGATTTATTACTCGCAACGTAACTAAAGTTGATTTTAGTGCTCGCCCTTTTAAAGTTTGGATCGGTAACGATTTATACGAGTCTAAAACAATTATTATTTCTACAGGAGCTAGCGCTAAGTTATTAGGGCTTCCTTCTGAAAAACAATACATGAGCCGCGGAGTTTCGGCTTGCGCTACTTGCGACGGAGCTTTCTTTAAAAATGTGGAAGTAGCTGTTGTTGGCGGTGGTGACACGGCAATGGAAGAAGCTAACTTCTTAACTCGCTTTGCGAGCAAAGTTTACGTGATGCACAGATCTGAAAGCTTCAGAGCTTCTAAGATCATGTTAGATCGCGCTAAAAAGAATCCTAAAATTGAATTTGTTATGAACACTGTTGTTGAAGAAGTTTTAGGCGACGGTAAATCTGTTAATGCTCTTAAACTTAAAAATACAAAAACTAATGAAATTTTTGAAAAACCAATTCAAGGTTTATTCATCGCCATTGGTCACCAACCTAATACTAAAATCTTTAAAGATATTTTAAACATGAACGAAGCTGGTTATTTACAAACTAAAGCAGGCACCACTTACACTAATATTGAAGGTGTATTTGCAGCAGGCGATGTACAAGATCCACATTACCGCCAAGCCATTACGGCAGCGGGCACAGGATGTATGGCAGCAATTGACTCTGAACGCTGGCTTGAAGCCAATGAGGCACACTAATATGGCTAAAAAATTTATTACGAGTGATTTAATTAATAAAATCGAAAAACTAACTAAACAGCGCATGTCTGAACAACCTGTTGTGAGTTTAGATGAATTTCGCGGGGCTCATAAAAAAATGAACCCTAAAAATATTCTCGTTATTGAAGACGATGAAACTCAGCGTTTATCTTTAAAAAGAATATTAGAAGCTGAAGGCTACACAACTCTAATGGCGGCTGACTCTGCTGAGCTAACTGCCGTATTAGACGAAGAAAAAGAGCTTCATTTGATTCTAATGGATATTGGTCTGCCTTGGATTAACGGCTTTGAATTAGCTGAAATGATGAAACAGCATCCAGATCTTAAGAAACTCCCTCTAGTATTCTTATCGGCGCAAGCCGAACAAGAAGACTTCGACAAAGCACGTGCGGTTGGAGCTGCTGACTATATCAAAAAGCCTTTTGATATAGAAAAATTGAAAACTGTAATTTCAAAATTGTTAAGCGATAATAAGTAGTTTTGTTATTTTACT
>JBEBIK010000122.1:0-6450 GCA_040080445.1 Pseudobdellovibrio sp. | reverse complement strand
GACAGAGCGATAGGGCTGTATATTCAACAATTAAAGTACTTAGAGACGACCAAATGCCTATGGGTAAAAACTTAATTATCGATACTAACTCTTCAATAGCAGGATCTTCTATGCAGAAGCTAGAGTATGGTTATGATTCAACACCCACTGGTTTGCGACTAAAGCTCCACGAAGATGACGAGATGATCGTATATTTATTTTCATCAACTATAGGTGGAAATTTTATGGGTAAAGGCGGCACTAAGGTTTCTGCATTAAGTATCGAAGATAAAAAAAAGCAATCAGGTAGTATCGGCTCTCAGCTTGAATTTTTAGAATGTAAGTAAAATTAATTCGCGCTTTTATCTATTTTGAATAAAAAAAAGGGAGTCTTCTGACTCCCTTTTTTTTAGCTTCTACAATACAAGTAGAAATTAAAAATAACCTTCGTCGTCTTCGTCATCATCTTTAGCCGCATCAGAAGACATATCGTCTTCCATATCATCTTCAAGATCATCACTTGCATCTTCGTCTTCTAAGTTTTCAAAAGTAGAGACTTCTTCGTCATCGTCACCTTCAACTAAAGGTTCCGCGTGAGAAAGAGCATCCTCGTCTTCTAATCCAACGATAGAGTCTAATTCATTTTCGTCGTCAAACTCAGATGAAATATCATCGATCATAGATGTTTGAATCATCGCAGATGTATTGATAACTTCACCTTTTTTAGTAGCTTTTTTAACTGGTTTTTTAGGGGCTGCTTTTTTGGCTACGGGCTTTTTAGCCGCAACTTTTTTAACAGCCTTTTTAGGAGACGCTTTTTTTACAACTTTTTTAGCGGCCTTTTTAGGAGCTGCCTTTTTTACTACTTTTTTTACTGCTTTTTTAGCAGGTTTACTTGTTTTTTTCTTAGCTGGTGCTTTTTTCTTTTTAGCCATAATTTCCCTCTTTTAAGTTAGACATGATAAGAGTAGCGATCTTTGAAATTGTCGGCAAGTATTAGCAAATACTTTATGTGTTAAGTTAACGACAAAGGTCCACTAGGGTTATTTGGCTCTGTGCAGTAACGAAAAAACCCCGAGTTTTTTAGTCTCGGGGCTCTATTTTTTGTTAAAATTCAGCTTAGATTTAAGACAAAAGCTTAAGTGCTAGCTGACCAACTTGATTGGCTTGCGCAAGGGTAGCTGTACCTGCTTGTAAAAGTACGCTGTTTCTGGCCATTTCAGAAGAAGTTGTAGCAATGTCCGTGTCACGGATGCGTGAGTTGGCTGCTGCTAAATTTTCTTCAGTTACGGCTAGAGTATCAACTGTAGAAGTTAAACGATTTTGTAGAGCACCGATGTTAGATCTCATCGCATTTACAGAGTTTTGTGCCATGTCTAACATTTCTAATGAAGCTCTTGCTCCTTCTTTAGATTGAAAATCTAAGCCTGAAAGCCCTAAACCTTCTAAAGTTGCTACGTTTTGTGAAGCATCAAAAGAGATCACGTCATTTTCAGTTGCGTATGTACCTACTTGAAAATCAAATACTGGAGTTGATCCGTCTAATAATTTAGTAGAATTCCAGTTTGAAGTACTTGCGATACGCTCGATTTCACTTTTTAACTGTTGAACTTCAAGGTCGATGAATGAACGTTCTTTTTCGCCAACTGTATCAGATGAAGCTTGGATGCCAAGTTCACGCATACGTGTCGTGATTGAAGAGATTTCATTTAAACCGCCCTCAGCCGTTTGCACTAATGATATACCATCATTCGCATTTCTTCTGGCTTGGATTGCTGATCTAATTTGTGATTTCATATTTTCAGAAATTGCGAGACCTGCCGCATCGTCTGCTGATTTATTAATACGTGAACCGCTTGATAATTGTGACATTGAATTCTGGATGTTGCGTTGGCTTGTGTTTAAAAAGCGTTGTGCGTTGATAGCTGCTACGTTAGTTGTAATTCTCATTCCCATTGTAAACTCCGTTTTATATTTTTTTAAATTATTAAATGTTTCATTTTATTTCCTCCGTGAGTTGTTTCTTTTTTTTTATCCTCAGCATCCGAGCCAAGAATTTGTTAACCAATTGTTTCTTCCTTAATATTTCTAATCTTCCGTAAAATCTTCCTTGAGGTCCCCTTTCAAAATGAGTTTGAGCAACTATGTACTCTGAGACATCCTGCCTCACTGTTCGTTGTATACAGTACTGATCGGGCTTTGCGAGAAGTTCTTGACAGGACGCAAGGATAGAAAATTGATTTTTTCAGAGGAGAAATTGGATTCTAGATCAACCTTCAGTCGTGATTTCCACGACGCAGGTCACGTCTTAATTCGTCTGTCGAGTCTTGATCTAGTCAATTTCTTGAAGGCGACAAAGAGCTATTTTTCCAGATAAATTATAAGAAGAAATTTGGTTTCTTTTTAGGTGGTGTTTTGTGGGCATACCTAATGTACAGGTTTCGTCAGAGGCTTTAAAGTGTGAGCAATCTTCGCAAGCATAAGGTAGCTTATATCGGTTGTACGACTCTGGATGGATGGCATCTTTTTTAATAGATGCACCTATTCGTTTTGGGCGATTTTTGCTTTTTTGAGGGCCATCTTGCATTGACAAACTATACATAGAACTCATCTTTAAATGTAGGAGAAATTGTTAAATGGCTAATGATATGCAAAAAATGACCAGAAAAGCCCAAGAAGCAATGCAGGCTGCAGCCAAATTGGCAGAGAGCTCTAAGCATAGTGTTGTAGAACCTGAGCATTTACTCTCAGAGATTATTGAGCAAGACGGAGGGCTAATTCCTCGTCTATTAGAGGAAACTCAAGTAAAGCCTAAGGTGGTCGCTTCAGTCATAGCCAAATCTTTCGCACGATTTGCCAAACTTAGTGAAGTCGCTAAACAAGTTTATGCTAGTAATAGATTGCAAAAAATATTTGAGGTTTCGGAACAAGAGGCTGCAAAAAATCAAGACGAGTTAATTTCGACCGAACATTTTCTTCTCGCCATGCTTAAATCTAGCGATAGTGAGCTGAAAAATATATTCAAAGAGTCTAATATACAGTTGAATAGTATTCTTGAAGCGTTAAAGAAAATAAAAGGAAATAAAAAAGTGACCAGTGAAGATCCTGAAAACCAATACGAAGTATTAAAAAAATACGCCAGAGACTTAACCGACCTTGCGCTAGAAGGAAAGCTCGATCCAGTTATAGGCCGAGATGAAGAAATCAGACGTGTTATTCAAGTTCTATCTCGTCGTACTAAAAATAATCCCGTCCTGATTGGTGAACCCGGTGTTGGTAAAACGGCAATTGCCGAAGGCTTAGCGCTTAGAATTATTAAAAAAGACGTACCCGAAAATTTAATCGGCAAAAAACTTATGTCGCTCGACATGGGTTCTTTAATTGCGGGAGCTAAGTACCGTGGCGAATTCGAAGACCGGCTAAAAGGCGTTATTAAAGAAGTTACCGAAAGTGCTGGCGAGATTATTCTATTTATTGATGAATTACATACTCTAGTGGGGGCAGGTAAAGGCGAAGGCGCGATGGATGCAGGTCAGCTATTAAAACCAGCTCTAGCGCGTGGCGACTTACGATGTATTGGTGCGACAACTCTTGATGAATACAGACTACACATCGAAAAAGATGCAGCGCTTGAGCGTAGATTTCAAACTGTATTGGTAGATGAGCCAAGTATAGATGAGACTATTACTATATTACGTGGATTAAAAGAAAAGTACGAAGTCCATCATGCTGTGCAAATTACAGATTCAGCTATCGTGGCAGCGGCTAAGCTTTCAGCTCGTTATATTACTAATAGATTTTTGCCAGATAAAGCTATCGACTTAATTGATGAAGCGGCAAGTAAACTTGGCATAGAAAACAGCAGCGTGCCAGAAGCAATTGATGAGATTGAGCGCAGAGTTCTAAGTCTCAAAATTGAGATAGAAGCTTTAAAAAAAGAAACTGACTCTCAATCATTAGAAAGAAAAAATAAAATTCAGACGGAATTGGCTGAGTTAAATAAAGAACTTCAGTCTCAAAGAGAAAAGTGGCAATTGGAGCGCAACCAGATTGATAACATTAAAAAAATTAAGTCTGAAATCGAAGGAGTTAAAAATTTAATCGCACAAACTGAGCGCGATGCGCAGTTTGAAAAGGCAGCTGAGCTCAAATACGGGCAGTTGCCAAATTTAGAAAAAACCCTAAAATCTTTAGAGGAAAAAATTAAACAGAACGAATCGGCTATTCTTAAAGAAAAAGTCGATGCTGAAGATATCGCTGAAGTGGTTTCTAAGTGGACTAAAATACCTATCTCAAAAATGTTAGAGAGCGAATCTCACAAGCTACTTAAAATGGAAGATGAGCTCAAAAAAAGAGTTATTGGCCAAGACCATGCTTTAGAAATAATATCTGATGCCATTCGTCGTTCACGCGCCGAAATTTCAGATCCAAATAAACCAATGGGAAGTTTCATTTTTGTAGGACCAACAGGTGTAGGTAAAACTGAAACTGTAAAAGCCTTAGCTGATTTTTTATTTGATGATTCTCAGTCTATCGTTCGAATTGATATGAGTGAGTATATGGAAAAGCATTCGGTCTCTCGATTAATCGGCGCGCCTCCGGGCTATGTAGGTTTTGAAGATGGCGGTCAATTAACTGAAGCTGTTCGTCGGAAGCCTTACTCTGTCGTACTTTTTGATGAAATCGAAAAAGCACATCCCGATGTTTTCAATTTGCTCTTGCAATTATTGGATGAAGGTCGTTTAACTGATAGTCAGGGTCGTACAATTGATTTTAAAAATTGTATTATCGTCATGACTTCAAATTTAGGAGCAGGGCTAGGGTCAGCCGCGATCCAAAATGCGCTTAAACAATTTTTCAGACCTGAATTTCTAAATCGTGTTGATGATGTCGTTGAGTTCAACCAGCTCGAAATGAAAAACATGAGCTCTATTGTTAAGATTCAATTGCAAGATGTTGTTCATCGTCTGAAAGAAAAACAAATTGATATTGATTTTGCTGAAACCGTTTATAAGTGGTTGGCTGAAAAAGGATTCGATCCTCAATTTGGTGCTCGCCCACTAAAAAGACTGGTTCAGTCTGAAATTTTAAATCCACTGGCAAAAAAAATGATTGCAGGCGCTTTTAAAAATCAAAGTAAAATTTCAGTTAGTCTTAAAGATAACCTCATTTATTTCGAATAACTGGACCCTAAACTGGGTGCAAAATTAAACAAATCGGTTAGAATAATTTTATGAAACAGATTATTCTAACTGTGCTTATTGTTTTAATTTTTCCAATGCTGGCATTTGCTCAAACTACTAAAAACACGAACTCTCCGCGCGAAACGCCTTTGTTTGATTTAGATATCTCAGGTTCTTCTGGAAATTATAATGGAAGTACCTACAGCGAGCTTCACATGGGATTAAATTTAAACTTTACCGATTGGCTCATATGGAGAAATGCGGCTTTTAAAAGATTTAGCAGCAATAGCACGCAAGACTTAACTGGTTTAGACTCGAGCTTAAGATTTACCTTAAATAATAAATTTGATGGCGGCGGCCTAAAGTTTTTTGCGGGACCAGGTTACCGCTGGGCCGACAAATCAGATAAAAATGCAATTTTTGGCGAAGCAGGAGCTAGTATTTCGTTAGGCCGCTTCTCTTTAGGAGGTGGCGCAAAGTATTTGCGCTACGATAAGACTCAATTAGACTCAAGTGGCTTAGAAACTAAGCGCGATGATCTCAATTATTTCATTACAATTGCAGGTGGTGCTGGTTTAAGTTTTTAATTCGGCGTATCCGCTATTAAAACCTCTATAATGCTTTGCGATATATACCACATTCCAAAGGGTACTATGGTAGATATTATCCATCATGCATATAAGCTCTACCGATGAGATTCTTAAAGATTTTAAATCAGGTCATTTTGTAATCTTGATTGATGATAAAGATCGTGAAAATGAAGGCGATCTTATGATTGCTGCCGACTTCATAAGCGCTGATAAAATCAACTTTATGACAAAGCAAGCATCAGGCTTACTTTATTTGGCGCTTTCACAAATCCAAGTACAAAAATTAAAATTACCTCTAATGAAGTCTAAAGAGCACTCCTCAGCGATTCATCATGCAGCCTTTACATACTCCATCGAAGCGAGATCTGGAATAACTACAGGGATATCAGCTACAGACAGAGCTCACACGATTAAAACCGCCATTAAATCAGAAGCCACTCACGAGAGTATCGTTTGCCCGGGGCACGTATTTCCAATCTGCGCCAAAGCAGGTGGAGTTCTCGAGCGCGCGGGCCATACGGAAGCAGCGGTTGATCTTGCAATATTATCTAATTTATCTCCAGCAACAGTTGCCTGTGAAATATTAAATGAGTTGGGTGATGCGGCAACTGGAGCCACTCTTAGCGATTTTGCCAAAAACTTTAATATTAAAATTGGAACGGTTGCTGATTTAATCGAATATCGAAAGTCAGTAAATA
>JBEBIK010000121.1:0-6470 GCA_040080445.1 Pseudobdellovibrio sp. | reverse complement strand
TTACGAGTGCGCGATTCATCCAAGATTTTGAGGCTTCGAGATCACCCTTAAAAGCAAACATCAGTACTCCGACTTCTGCCTTTTAACTTCGTTTAGAATATCTTGAAGGCTGACTGACTGACGATTGCATGAACCAATTTTTTTAATAAAAATAAAATCGAGTTGGCTCTTAGAGGTTAATTTTTTATCCTTACTAAGTAATGCAGATATTTTAGCCGAACTCAATTTCTTCAAAGCATCATTTAAGTTTACGAATAAATCTAAAGAATCAATTAACAACGAAATTCGAAAAAAATCTTTTTGCGTAAGCACACCTTTTGCAAAACTCCAGCGAGCCGCAAACTGCATTCCTAATAAAACTGAAACCCCGTGAGGCCAGCCGTAATGACTTTCGAATACATGGCCCATAGTGTGACCCAAGTTTAATATACGACGAATTCCATTTTTTTCTTGAGGATCACGCTTCACAATTTTGTATTTTAAATTAATTACGCGAGGTAAAATTTTAATTATGTCTTGTTGTTTTAAGCCACTAATCTTTTCTTCAAGAGTTTTAAATAACTTAGCGTCGCTGATTACTGCGATTTTAATAATTTCGCCCATAGACTCGGTTAGTCTGGCTTCAGGTTGAGTTAATAAAAGTTCATCACACACATAAATAGTTGAGGCTGGATAAAAACTGCCAATTTGATTTTTGGTGTTTAAAAAATTTAAGCCAGTTTTGCCACCATGAGAAGAATCTACGGCTGAAAGCCAGGTTGAAGGCAGAAGTACAAGTTTACGCCCTCTTAGGTAAACACTGGCCACAAACCCTGTAAAGTCTCCAACGCTGCCACCACCTAGGGCTAAAAAAGTTAATTGAGTGCTTTTAGGTACTTTTAATTTTGAGATTTTATTAAGCACAGAATTAAAGCTTTCGATAGTTTTAAGCTTTTCACCTGACTTAAGAGCTATTTTATAGGGAAAAGACTTAATCCAAGGGTTTAATTTCTTGTTTTTAGCCAAAATTGAATCATAAAACAGCACAGTTTCAGTCGAGAACTGAGCTGGCTTGGGTAAAGCTTTTGAAAAAACAATTTGGCTTTTCATAACTCGGGTAATCTAGTCTGGTTTAGCTTTGATATCAAGCGTTGTGTCGTGCAAAAACCGCCACGAAACCCTATTGTATTGGCTTTGAAATATAGAGAGGAAACCTATGCAAAAAATTAAGGTAGCAAATCCCGTTGTGGAGCTTGATGGCGACGAAATGACTCGCATCATTTGGAAATTCATCAAAGATAAATTAATTCTGTCTTACTTAGATATCGAAATTAAGTATTTCGATTTAGGCATGGAACATCGTGATGCCACCAACGATCAAGTAACCGTTGATGCAGCTGAAGCCATCAAAAAATATAATGTTGGCATCAAATGCGCGACTATCACTCCTGATGAAGCCCGCGTAAAAGAATTTAAATTAAAACAAATGTGGAAATCTCCAAACGGAACTATCCGTAACATTTTAGATGGTACAGTTTTCCGTGAACCGATTATCTGTAAAAATGTTCCAAGATTAGTACCTAACTGGACAGCACCAATTTGTATTGGCCGTCATGCTTTCGGTGATCAATATCGAGCAACTGATTTCGTAACTAAAGGTAAAGGTAAATTAACAATTACTTTTGAAGGCGAAAACGGCGAAAAAATTCAACACGAAGTTTATAACTTTAAAGGTGATGGCGTGGCATTAGCTATGTACAACACCGATGAATCTATCATTGGTTTTGCAAGATCATGTTTTAATACAGCACTTGTAAAAAAATGGCCTTTATATCTTTCTACTAAAAACACTATTTTGAAAAAATACGATGGTCGTTTTAAAGATATTTTTGAAGAGATCTACCAAAAAGAATTCAAAACTCAATACGAAGCTGCAGGTATCACTTACGAACATCGCTTAATTGATGACATGGTAGCTTCTGCTCTTAAATGGAATGGTAACTTTGTATGGGCTTGTAAAAACTACGACGGCGACGTTCAATCCGATACAGTAGCTCAGGGTTTTGGTTCTTTAGGTTTAATGACTTCGGTACTTATTACTCCAGACGGTAAAACAATGGAATCTGAAGCCGCTCACGGAACTGTGACTCGTCACTACCGTATGCACCAACAAGGTAAGCCAACTTCAACTAACCCAATCGCATCTATCTTTGCATGGACTCGTGGCTTAGAGCACAGAGCTAAATTAGATAACAATACTGCTTTAGATAAGTTTGCAAAAACATTAGAAAAAGTATGTATCGAAACAGTTGAGTCAGGAAAAATGACAAAAGACTTAGCCGTATGTATTTACGGTGATAAGTTATCTTCAGATCAGTATTTAAACACTGAAGCATTCTTAGACGCAATCGATTCAAATCTAAAAAAAGCGATGATGTTATAAGGTGCCTGGCACTTTAGTTTAGACAAAATTGTTAGTTATAAATAAATAAAGCCTGATTTAATAATCAGGCTTTTTTTATTTGGTTTTTAGAACTTCAACGATCCGAATTTCGAATTCTTATGGTGCCAGCTACCTTTTAGCCTCTTTGATCAAATTTTAACCAGTTCCAACTCGCAACCCCAAACTACAACCAAAATTTCAGTTTGGAACTAGTTCAAAAGTTCTAATCATTTTAAACACACACCCAGCTTATTTTTTACTGGCACACTCCTTGTAATAAGCTTACTTGCAATCAATATGTAGCGGAGTTTCCGCAGGAGTTTTTCGTGAAAACAGTTTTAATTTCTTTATTATTATTAATTTCAACTGCTGCTAAAGCGGCACCAATTTTCGCAAACTTAGATGTTGCAGGTATCAGCCGTAACATGACAACTGTTAACCCTAAGTTCAGCTTAGTAACTAGCGCAAACGTAACCATCAACGCTAAATCAATCGAATTAACTCTTAACAAAAGAATGCCTCAATGTGCTGCGGGTATGATGTGTATACAGGTTATGCCTGCTCCATTAAGAATCTCTTTATCAATAACAAAAGTAGAACAAATGCCTTGTTCTCTTAAGTACACAGCTACCACATCTTTAGACACTCTAACTAAAAACCACGAAGAAGTTGTTGTTGAAGATTTCACAAACTCAACTTGCCAAACATTAGTAGCTCAACCAATTGGTACATTAACTTATAAAGTTACTGGTATTTCTTCATTATCTAAAATGCAAGAAACGGCTCAAGCTAACTTTGTAGTTAACGGCGAATTCGTAAGAGCTCAAAACTAATTTAATATTTAAAAACATTGCCCCTCCCTTAAAATAAAAAAGCCAGCTGAAAAGCTGGCTTTTTTATTTGTACAATTACGAACTAAAAATTAATCGCTGTGTACGGCTTTATAAGCAAAAGCTCCAAGTACTGCGCCCACGATTGGGCCTACAAAAAATAACCAAACTTGCTCTAAGGCCCAACCACCTACAAATATTGCAGGCCCTAAGCTACGTGCTGGGTTTACAGAAGTATTCGTTACAGGAATTGTAACTAAATGGATGAGCGTCAAACAAAGACCAATTGCTATTGGTGCAAAACCCGCTGGAGCTTTTTTGTCTGTCGAACCTAAAATAACAAACAAGAAAAAACCTGTTGCTACAACTTCAGTTACTAAAGCTGAAATCATTGAATAACCACCTGGCGAGTGATCGCCAAAACCATTTGCAGCAAAACCGCTAGCCACAACATCAAAACCAGCTTTACCAGAAGCAATTACATACAATAAGCCAGCTCCGATGATACCACCAATAATTTGCGCTACGATATAAGGTAAAATTTCATTTTTAGGATGTTTACCAGCTACAGCTAAACCGACAGTGACAGCTGGGTTTAAATGACAACCAGACACAGAACCAATTGCATAAGCCATAGTTAAAACCGTTAATCCGAACGCTAAAGAAACACCATGTAAGCCAATTCCTACATTAGGAAATGCTGCCGCCAAAACTGCTGCGCCACAACCTCCAAGAACTAACCAAGAGGTACCAATAACTTCTGCCAATAACTTTTTAAAATTCATACACACTCCTTGTAGCCTTAGCATAAGAGACCACGCTATAATTACAAGTGTATAACCTGACATACACTGACTAAAATCAATTCAGTTAGATACAACCTATTGCTTTAAACTGTGTCCCACTTTTGCAACTCAGATATTTATGCGAAATTTCGAAAGAGAAAACATGTTCTCCCCTTGTGCCTTGGAAGCCGACGATAAAAGCATAAAAGCTTTTATGATTAACTTTTCTCGAATGGGAGCAATGATCACAACTCAATACATGCTAACGCAAAAGAAGTATGTTTCTTTATTGTATCGAAATGAGAAAAATGAATTAGTGCGCATGCTGACCTATGTGGTTCATTGTAAAAAACAAGATCATTACTATGTTTCTGGTTTGCAGTTCGTCGGAATTGAACCTAGAAAATCTTAAGACGTTAAGTCTAAAACAACATATTCGGGTAATGCATTTAACCTGACTGGTACAATACTAGTACCTATGCCTTTGCTGACGTAAATTTTTCCAAATTCAGAATTTACCCAACCATCTGCCCAATCTTTAGGAGCATCTCCTGGAGTAATAATTGCGCCATAACCTGGAATAAATATTTGGCCGCCATGCATATGCCCTGCAAATGCAAAATAAAATTTTTGACGAATTTCTAACAACACAGAAGGATCATGCATAAATAATACGACTTGCTGACCTTCAGGCACCTCTTTAATTGCTAGCTTGAAGTCAGCATGATTTGTATAGGCATCCCCAACTCCCACAACACTAAATTTGTATCCCTTGTGATCCAAAACAACAGACTTATTTTCGAGAATTATAATTCCTGCGGACTTTAGTGATTTAATTATACTCGCACTATCATTCCACCAATCATGATTGCCTAAAACTGCAAAAACACCCAGTCGCGCTTCTAACTTTGAAAGCATCTCTCCAATTTTATTTATAGCAATCGGGCTTCCTCCGATGACTCCATTAATAACTAAATCGCCACCAATTAATATGACGTCAGGCTTAAGTAAATTAATTCTCAAAACCAAATCAGATATATACTTTTCGTTAATGTGTGGAGCACCTGCATGAAGATCGCTGAAAAATACAATACGGATCGAAGAACCCTTCCACTTTGAAGATTCAATCCTTTGTTCTTTTAACAATGAAGGCTCGATTAAAAACGACCAAATAGATATTAATAAAACTATTAATGAAAATATGCCAAATTTTGACAAAATCTTTTTGAGTAACATTAGTGGATCATCGTCCGCGTAATTTTGGATCTAACTGATCTCTTAAACCATCGCTCATCAACTGAGTGGCTAAAATCAATAACAACAAGCAAAGTCCTGGCATTGTCATTAATTGTGGAGCCGTTTCGATGAAGGTTTTTGAATCGCTTAGCATTGTTCCCCATTCAGGGTAGGGAGCTGGAATACCTAAACCTAAGAAACCTAGTGCTGCCGTATTTAAAATGGCATCGGCACAGCAAACTGCCGTTTGAACTAAAATAGGCGTCGTACAGTTCGGAAATAAATGGGATTTAATAATTCGAAAATCAGAGGCACCTAGAGCCCTTGCCGAAACAATATATTCTTTGCTCGATTCAACGATGGCGGCACTTCGAACCATGCGAAACATCAATGGAATTGAAACCAATGTTACGCTAAGAATCGTATTAAGAACTCCGCCACCTAGAATTGCTACAACAAAAAGAGCTAATAACAAACTCGGTAAAGCTTGAATGGCATTCATGATTTGCACAGTGATTTGATCGACTTTTCCACCGAAGTATCCAGAGGCTACACCTAATGAAGCCCCAATTACGATAGAAATTCCGCCAACGAGAACTCCTATACCTAGTGATAATTGCGAACCGACTAATAAGCGGCTTAAAATATCGCGACCTAAATCGTCGGTACCTAACCAGTACTGCATAGAAGGTGGCAGTAAAGCTGCGTTTTCGAAAACTTCTTGGTAACTATATGGAGTCCAAAAAATAGCCAAAAGTGCAGTGAACAAGAAAAACGAGAACATACAAAAACCAATCATGAAGCTTTTATTTTTAAATAATTTTTTCATGACTAGCTTCCTCTTAATTTAGGGTTAACCACTTTGATTAACTCATCCGTTAAAAAGTTTACGATAATAATAATTAACATCGAATAAAAAACTCCGGCCTGTACAGCGGGGTAATCTCTAGCTTCAATACTTTTAATAATCCAACGACCTAGGCCGGGCCATGAAAAAATAGTTTCAGTCATAATTGCGCCCGTTAATAACTGACCGAAAGCTAAGCCTAATGCTGTTAAAATTTGTGGAAGTGCATTTTTAAAAATATGTTTAAAAATAACTTGATAAGGTTTTAAACCTTTAGCTCTTGCAGTGCGAATATAATCTTCTTTTTGAATATCAATAAAAGCCGAACGAGTTACACGCACAATCAATGC
>JBEBIK010000120.1:0-6531 GCA_040080445.1 Pseudobdellovibrio sp. | reverse complement strand
TTGATTATAATAAAACCAAAATTTTTAAAATGGATCCAGATCTTGAAAACAAACATGTTAACGAAAAACTTTTTGAATACAGCTTAACTGAAGCTAACCCATTTCACAGCGTTTATGAAAGTGGTCTTTCTGAATCGTTTAGTGTGTCGCAGTTAGGTTTAGACTTATTGAACTTTAAATTTGTATGTATTACCGCTATAAAAAGAGGCGACAAGGTTGTGGGCTTTTTAGTTGGTTTAAAAGACAATAACTTATCTGAAAATGACCAATTATTACTTGAAGATTTAGCCAAAGAAAGTGCTGCTTAAGCCTTAAATATTTCAATTTTTCTTGAAGTATCGCCGGTTTTTTCAATCAAGATTTTGTAAATACTTTTACCAACTGGCAGATCTTGCAAATTAATTCGTTCAGACCATTCTATAAACTTGTAGTCCGCAGAGTTGTTAAGTAAATCAAAAAAACCAGAAGACTCCACTTCATCAGAAGTTTCTAGCCTATATAAATCAAAATGATCCACGCTTACGGCTTCGTTTGAGTAACGTTGATGAATAGCGTAGGTCGGAGACTGAGCATAATTCAGGCCAAATTCTTTACAAAATAAACTTACAAAAGTGGTTTTACCTGCTGACAAAACCCCTGACATTAGAATGATTGAATCTTTTTCTAATAAACTCATGATGGATTTCATGCTGGCTTGTAAAACAAATTCACTTTCAAAAGTTCTTGAGAAAATTGATTTCATTTAAGCTTGTTGAGCATTTTTCTGGTTGATTGTTTTAGCCCATGCTCAAGTGAATAACAAATGAGCGAGTGTCCGATATTAACTTCTTTGAGATGAGGCATCTTTTTAATAATTTTTGCATGCTCAAAATCAAGACCATGTCCAGCGTGCACTCGCATTTTTAACTGATGAGTTTTAATAGCAGAATCGCATAGTCTTTTCCAAATTTTTCGTTTTTCTGATGCTATGGCTGTTACCCAATGGCCCGTGTGAAATTCTACAGCATCTGCACCAGCTAAAGCAGCAGCACTTACTTGCTCAAGATTGGGCTCAATAAAAAATGAAACTTTAATCTTAGCTTTGTGTAAAATTTCGGTCATTTTTTTAATTTCATCAAAAGCTTTTATAATGTTCAAGCCACCTTCAGTAGTGAGTTCTTCGCGTTTTTCTGGAACAAAACATACCCAAGTTGGCATATTTTTAAGAGCTATTTTTAGCATCTCTTCAGAAACAGCCAACTCCAAATTGATGGGTAATTTTGATTTTTTACACAAATAGACTACATCAGCATCTTGAATGTGACGGCGATCTTCTCTTAAGTGGATAGTAATTTGTTTTGCGCCACCAGCTTTTGCTAGCTCGGTCATCTTAAGCAAATCAGGGTAATGAGTGGTATTACCTCTAACTTGTCTTAAAGTGGCCGCATGATCAATGTTAACACCTAGAATAATTTTTTTATTTTTCATAGATACTTCTGTTTTGAATTATGAAATTTGTTTTTCAAGAAAGCTTGCTAAGTCTTCAGCAATTTTATTAATTATCTTTTTATCAGGGCCTTCAACTAAAATACGAATGAGCGGCTCGGTACCTGAATATCGAATAAAAATTCGACCTTCACCCTTTAGTTCGGCTTCTTTTTCTTTTAAAATTATATCATAACCTTTGATATCTTCTAACTCAACTCGGCTTCTTACTCTGCAATTGATCAAAACCTGAGGCATATCTTCAAACACATTAGCTAATTCACTCATCGTTTTTCCGGTTTCTTTCATAACTGATAAAACATTGAGTGCGGCAACTGTGCCATCGCCAGTTGTAGATTGATCTAAAAATATAATGTGTCCTGACTGCTCACCACCTAGGTTGTGAGAGCCTCTGCGCATCTCATCAACGACATGCTTGTCGCCAACATTAGTTTTTATAACTTTGATTCCGTATTCGTTCATCTTTTTTTCAAGACCATAGTTACTCATCTGAGTAACTACTAATGTATCATTTTTTAGTTGTTTTTTGTTTTTCATGTGAATTGCACAGATAGCTAAAATATGGTCACCGTTTATAAGCTTACCTTTTTCGTCTATCATCACAACACGATCTGCATCGCCATCTAAGCCAATACCAACGTCAGCACGATACTGAACCACCGCTTGCGAAATTAAACTCGGATGCAAAGCCCCAACTTTATCATTAATATTAGTTCCATTAGGGCTATTGCCGACATGAATAACTTCAGCACCCAGCTCTTCAAAAATAGCAGGCGCTACCTTGTAAGCTGCTCCATGAGCGGTATCTAGAACTATTCTTAAACCATCTAGAGTTTGCTCAAGTGGAAATGCACTTTTAGCATAAACGATATAGCGACCTTGCGCATCTTCAATACGTTTTGTTCTACCCACCTCTTTAGAAGGAGGGAGTAATTTTGCCAAATTATCATCAGCCACTAAAGCTTCTATTTCTTTTTCAAGCTTATCGTCTAATTTAAAACCGTCTGGGCCAAAAATTTTAATACCATTATCTTGATAGGCATTATGAGAGGCTGAAATTACAATACCTGCAGCCGCACGCATAGTACGAGTTAAGTAACCAATCCCAGGCGTTGGTAATGGTCCCACGAGCTGAACATAAATACCCATTGAATTCAAACCACTCGAGAGCGCTTGCTCAATCATATAACCTGAAAGTCTAGTGTCTTTACCAATTACAACTTTATTGGCCACAGAAGGTGAAGAAATTATTTTTTTACGTATTAAGTAACCTATCGCTTGTCCGATTTTAACCACCACTTCGGGTGTCATCGGAAATTGATTTGAAGTTCCTCGGATGCCGTCGGTTCCGAACAGTTTGGTAGTCTTAGTTGTCGTACTCATTATTTACTCTCTCTAACTTTTTCTACAATTTCTACTCTGATAGTGTTGGGTCTAATTCCAATAACTTTAATTCCAGGCGGAACATCCAGCTTTGAACTATTAATATCAATGTCGTAAAATCCTACATTTTTATCGGATAAATCTAATGCTAACACTTGAGATGACTCACGATACTTTTTAAGTAAAGGCTGAGCCCCAGAAACTTTAACTTTAAGCTGCGCACTAGATTGCGCAGAAACTATCAAGTTTTCTGCGGTTACAAAATCCACTTCTAAATTTTTAGTTACTATAAAATCACGACGATTTAAAATAGACAGCCAAAGAATTAAAGAAATAAAAAGAGCTACAATTTTATATGAAAAGTTATCGAGCACACTCGTTTTAATTTTTTCAATTTTTTCTTGTTTTTTAGCATAGAGCCTTCTCATGGGTTAACCTCATTTTGATAAGCTTTGTACTTAAAGCCGTAAGCTTCATACAAGGCCTGTCTAATCTCAGATAACTCTACATTTGGGCTCATATGTCCAGAGTGAACTATACTTATAGATTTAGTTTCTTCAGATACCACCAAAACTAAAGCGTCGGTTTCTTCAGTTAAACCTATGGCAGCACGGTGGCGAGTACCTAAATTTTTATCAATGGCTGGATTTTTACTTAAAGGTAAAAAACAACCTGCGGTTACGATTTTACCTGAACGAATTAATATTGCACCATCATGCATAGGCGCTTGTGGGTGAAAAATAGATTCAATCACTTCGGCCGAAATTTTAGAATCGAGTTCGGTGCCCATCTCAATGTGGTAATCTACTAAAATATCTTTTTCGATTACTATGAGTGCGCCATAGCCCTTTTGAGCAGTTGAAATTACACCTTTAGCTATTTCTTCAATTAAGTGAGTTTCCATCACCGATGAAACTCCTGTAAAAAGCGGATGACTGCCAATTTGTGCTAGTGCTCTACGAATCTCTCCTTGGAAGAGAACAACAACAATCACAAATAAATTTGTAAAGAATTTTTCTAGTATCCAGTTAAGTGCGTAAAACTCAAACCACTGGCTCACTACAAAAGTAATCGCCATAATTCCTAAGCCTGACAACATCTGTATTGTACCAGTGCGCTTAATAAGAATAAGCACACGATACACAACCATCCAAACGAGCGATATATCAACGATATCCTGCCAGCGTAAATGCGACAGGATAAACGATAAGTTTTCAAAAAGATTAGAAACTATACTCATGTAGCTGAAGCTGGTTTTCTATTCGTCATAGAATCAGGTTCAATTGTTTTTTCTGCATTAACTACAGAGCCACCAGAGCCGGCATTGTCTTTTTTATTTGCTCTTACTTTTTGAATTTCAGAAATGGCAGCACCTTTAAGTAACATGTCTACTTCGGCGCCATCAATAGTTTCAAATTCAAGTAAAGCTAGAGTAATACGCTCCAAAGCGTCTTTTTTATCAGTTAGTATCTCTAACGCTTTTCTATAACCTTCATTTACTATTCTAGAAATCTCAGCATCAATCTCTTGAGCCTTAGCTTCAGAATAATCTTTTGATTTATTTCCGTAACCCATGCCCATAAATACTGGGTTATCATGTTTTTCATAGGCTAAAGGTCCGAGTGGGCTCATACCCCATTCGCATACCATTTTACGAGCCATACCAGTGGCGCGCTCGATATCGTTAGCTGCGCCTGTAGTAAAATCTTTAAATACTAATTCTTCTGCTGCTCTGCCACCGAATGCAAATGCAATCCAGTTTTCAGCTTGGTGCTTAGAGAAACTAACGGCGTCTTTTTCAGGTAATGTCTGAGTTAAGCCTAAAGCCATACCTCTTGGAATAATAGTTACTTTATGAATTGGATCTAAACCAGGAAGTGTAATCCCAACTAATGTATGACCCGCTTCATGGTAAGCCGTTACTTTTTTATCTTCGTCACTAATGACCATAGATTTACGTTCAGCACCCATAATAACTTTGTCTTTAGCTTTTTCGAAATCTTCCATCTCTAAATATTTTTTATCAGATCTTGCGGCCACTAAAGCGGCTTCATTAACTAAATTACCTAAGTCAGCACCAGTAAAACCTGGAGTACCTCTTGCGATTTTAAGAGAATCCACATCTGGCCCAATTGGAGTTTTTTTAATATGTACATTAAGAATCTGTTCTCGACCTTTAAGATCGGGTTTGCCTACAACCACACGTCTATCGAAACGACCTGGTCGGAGTAATGCTGGATCTAATACGTCTGGTCTATTAGTGGCTGCGATCATGATCACGCCTTCAGTCGACTCAAAACCATCCATCTCAACTAATAACTGATTGAGAGTTTGTTCGCGCTCATCATGTCCGCCTCCCATGCCAGCACCACGATGACGTCCAACCGCATCGATCTCATCAATAAAAATAAGACAAGGAGCACTTTTTTTGCCTTGTTCAAATAAATCACGAACGCGGCTTGCGCCTACGCCCACGAACATTTCAACAAAGTCAGAACCTGAAATTGTAAAGAAAGGAACGCCCGCTTCGCCAGCTACCGCTCGCGCTAGTAATGTTTTACCTGTTCCGGGAGGACCAACTAATAAAACGCCTTTTGGAATACGACCACCAAGCTTAGTGAATTTCTTAGGATCTTTTAAGAAGTGTACGATTTCTTGTAAATCATCTTTAGCTTCATCAACACCCGCCACGTCTTTAAAAGTGGCGCGATCTTTATTTTCAACCAAACGAGCACGAGATTTACCGAAAGACATGGCTTTTCCGCCGCCCACTTGTATTTGGCGCATGATAAAGATGAACATACCAACGATTAATAACAATGGGAGCCAGTTGATTAAGATTGAAGACAACATGCCGTCAGACTGAGCTGTTTCGTAATTCGGAGTAATTCCGAATTTTTGCATCTCTTCAAATCCTTTATCCGAAATGTTTCCTGGAATTTGAAATTGAGTGCCGCCGTATTTTTTTTCAAATTCAGCTTTGATCTCACCTTTGATTTCGCCGCGGTCTTGTACGAATACAACTTTATCTTCAACCAACTCTTTGAGCTCTGCAGCTCGGAGTACCTTAGAGTAAGTAAAATCTTGAATTGTTTTGGCGTTTTTTACATCCCATGCTCTGAACATAAAAATAGTCAGAACAATAAGTGCAAACCACAGTGCGAATGTTTTTTGATTGGCTTTCATTTAAGCCCCTTTCTTGGTGCTGAGATGACGAATTATTGTAGCATAATTTGCGATGCGTTAATAACCCATTTTCTCGCTAGTAATTCAAATGTGATATCTTTTTGATTTTTGTCGAGTCTTTTTCTTATTTCTTCGAGCTGGCCAGTCGTAAAATTGAATATTTGATGCTTTTTTAGATACAATGAAAGTGCTCTGAGCTGGTCCGCTTTAGACAATGACACATACCAGCCGCGACTGAGTGCAAAACCATCTGATTTTTCATCAATTTCCAATTCAAAGGTCGAGTGTTCAGCTATTAAATCAGCAATTCTAAAAAACGATTTAGCCAAATTTTTTGAGCCTAAGTTCACTTTTTCATCGAGTTGTTTAAGCCAATTTTCCCGAATCCAGTTTCTTAAGTAAGACTCATCTAAATTTGAAGGATCTGTATTCCAATCAATATTTTGTTTTTGAGCGTAATCTAATAGTTCTGATTTT
>JBEBIK010000119.1:0-6588 GCA_040080445.1 Pseudobdellovibrio sp. | reverse complement strand
TGTATAAGAGACAGGCATTCTTAAATTCGAATACCTCAGCAGTAGAGCATAGTGCTTGAGCTCATTAACAGGGTTAAATAAAACTTTCATTATAAACAGCACCAAAACCGGCAATTGAAACCCACCACTTTTTTTGGTATCTCTTTCGATATTTGAATTTTGAATGTTAATCTTTGTAATGCTTTGACTAGGCCAGTACTTCTTTGCGTAATGATAATTTTGAATATTTAAAGACTTTGAATAATCCACCATTACACTGATTTGTGCAGAATCAAGCTGAATATTATTTTTAACATACTCTATGCTTAAATATTTGTGCAACAAAATGTGGTAATTAGCGCTAGTTTTTGAAGAGTTAACAATCTCAAGCTCTTCTGGGGTTAAGTAGCGATAAATTAAGTAATCTTGCGCAGCCTTTTTAAGATCTAATGAGATTTTACGATGACTCTCAAAACCGAATTTTTTTTCGTTAATATAAAAACCCGAGTAATCAGAATTCTCAGGCTTTACAGTAAGCACTTTGAGTATATAGAGTAGGTGCTCACCTACATCTTTAAGTTCTCCATAAAAAATCAGACTTATCTCATTCACTAAAGAAATAGTACTAAACTGTAAGCCTTTGTAAACAGTATTAATACCCTTGATTAGCCTAAATTTTAATGAAATCATAGGTTTATGCCTAGCCTGTTAATACCTTCAGATGCTTTTTCTCACGGACAAATTAAGTCTAAATTGTGGCTATGCGAGAACTTTAGCTTATGGCTCAAAAAATACTTATCAAAACATAACATCTATACACTAAATTGGTATGGCAGTTGGGTTGGGATAGGCCCAATGTTACTTTTGTCACAAAATACGAGCCTTTTTAGTAAAATAAATCTATTTGATTTAAACGATATAGACTTAGCAATCTCTGGATCAGTTTTAGACTACTGGAAATGCGAATCTATCGAAATTAAATTACACAATGTCGATATTAATTCTTATGAGCCCACTACCGAACCCAATCAAATTTTCATCAATACATCTTGTGAACACATCTTAGATGATAACTGGCTAAAACTAATACCGACAGGGTCTAACATACTGCTTCAATCGACTGATATGCCACATCTAGAGCATATCAACAACCCACAAGACTTAAATCATTTTACACAAATGTATTCGGATAACATAAATGTTCTTGAGGTAAAATCATTAGCTTTTGATTATCCAGATAAAAAATTTAATAGATATATGCTGTTTGGAACTAAAAAATGAGTAAACTTACTGGCTTACTTAAAAATTATGGCTTATACGTTTTACTATTTGTCTACGGCTTATTTTATCACATTTCTTCATCCGAATTTTGGCCCATAACAATTTCTAAAACTTGGCTCACTCCTGAAAATTTTGAATATTCATTGTTACAGAAGCCAATATTTACGTTACTTCTGTCTGTTTTTCATTTTTTACCATTAACAGATATTCAACACCTCTATCTTGTTAAAATATTTTTTGCGGCCATTGGAGCATTAAGTCTTTGGTTTTTTTGCGAGTTTGTAAATGAGCTTTTTTCTCATAAGCTGAGCCGCACACTCAGTAATACAATTTTAATTTTACTTTTGGCTTTTTCGCCTACTCTTCTAAACAATTTCTTTAGAGTCAGATCGGATCAACTTTCTTTCTTTGTGTTTATACTTTTTTTAATTTTTAACCATCGTAAAAATTTCTTAGTGTCAGTTGCTTTACTTATAGGACTTCCGCTTATTCACATCAAAGGTGTACTCTATTTGCCCGCGGGAATTATATTCATTATTTACACCTACTATTCTTTTTTAATAGGCCTGAAACGCAGTTATAAAATCAATTTAAGTCTTGCTGTGGTCGCTTGTCTTGTTTGGCTGGTAAGCTTTAATATATCATCTATCAGTTACTTTTTGAGCACTTTTGAAAAGTCTGAATTCCCAAATGAATATTTACGATTTTTTTTAAACAGTGAATTTGTTTTACTTATAGCAACAGTGGTTGCAGCACTTTATTTTATTATAAAAAAAGATAAAATTCTTTTGCCATACTCGCTATCGGCTTTGTTGTTTTTATTTTTTATTTTAGTTGTTCCCCAGTCTTATCCTTACTTTATAGCTAGTTTTTCGCCTATTATTTATATCCCATTGATTTATTACTTTATTAACAATTTGCAGTACAAAACCAAGACCATAACAGTTCTAAGCTTACAGATAGTACTTACTCTGAGTTGCTATTACCTATTTGAAATTTTAAACTATAACTCTTCAAACCAACAAATGAGTTACATCAAAGAGGCGAGCCGTATTATTTCTTCGAATAAATTTAATTACCTAGATGGAATGGGCATTTTACCTAGGCAAAAATTTGTAAAATGTTTTGCTTCACCAAATGATGAGGCCGCCAATTCTTTCTGCAAAGAGAGCGTTAATTCTGATAAGGCTGATGTTATAATCCTAACTCACCGACTTAACTCTATAGGCTATTCTTTATTTGATAATTTGAATACGAGCCGCACTCAAATTATCCCTGGGTTTTGGATTAAAAACTCTAATGCAGACCAATTAAAGTATAAAAAGTTCGCGGAGACCGAACTTTTACCAGCTGTACTAATTTTTAATTTTTAATTTTTAGACTTATAGGTCTTTATCAAGTTTATAACAGTTCACTGTTACATAGTCATAATTTGTTGATGTATAGTTTTCTTGTCGCATACCTAGGGAACAATTTTGAGGATCATATCCATCTGTTACTGGGGGAATAGCTTGGCACATCTGTCTGACTGTATAGGATTTTCCGGCCTGCATAATAAAGCGAGCTTCTAATAATGCGGTACTTTGCGACCATAAGCCTGCAGTAGTTGATGCCGTTTTAATTGAAATAGCATCGGTAGAATTATAAAGTTCAATTGTAAAACCACCTGTAGCAAAGGGCTGAGCCTGAACAGTACAACTGTAAGGGCCATCATCATTACCTGAAGCTTCTGTAAGCGAAAAACTTCCACCAGCAATGGTTACTAAATTGTCATTGATTATTGATCTGAAAGCGCCACGACCGTTACCGCCTGTCGTCGGATAAGTAGCTAAACTACCCACTGAACAAGTTCCGGCACCAGCCAATGCAGTAGAGCACTGCTGTATATCAACACCAGAAACACCACCAGTAGTAATTGAGTAAGCTAACTGAAATTGCCTGTTGGTTTGAGTTGCCGTTCGAATTACCACCGCATCATATTTACCGTTGTAACCAGCGGCTATACCAGTTGCTGTGGGGCTAAACTCAGCTTGGTCACCAGTTGCAAGTAAAGTCGTGAAGCGACTCAGTACACCGTTAGGAGCTGGATTAAATACAAGCCTTGCAACAATAGCTATCTGAGGGTTTCTGCAAGAAGTACCTGCTGTACATATATAACGATAAGCAAGTTTGTAAGATACTGGACAGCTATCAACACCAACTCCAGGAGGTTCCACGAATCCTGAACACGCAGCACCACCTTCAGTAAAGCCATTGGTGCCTGCTACTGGTGACCAAGTTAAGAGATCATAGATAATGGCATTTGAAGAATCTCTAACTATTAATTTTCTTGGAGCAGTTGATGCGACCACATTACAAGCAGATGTGGCCAATAAGCAGCCCGTAGAAGTTGCGTCGTCACCAGTACCTGAAGGATTATTAGTGGCATCAGCAATTGTTCTGGCAAAAGCATTTTGATCTCGCAAAAGGGATTCAATACGAATTTTTTGCTCTTTTAATGAAGAGAGTAAAAGTTGTTTTTTCTGCTCATTCATTGAGTTTTGCATCATCGTGGCAATACCCAAAGACACGATTGCTGCCAGACCAGCAGCAACCAGTACTTCAACTATCGACATACCTTTATCGTTAAAGTTTAAACTAGAATATAAATTTTTAACATGTTTCAACATAGTACATACCCTACCTAAACTAGGATAGGGTTAAACAAGGTCTTATCGCAAGCTATTATTTACTAATCTTGTTTTGATACTCTGTTTCGCTAAATTGATCTACTAAAATAGCATCATAACGAACTTGATCTGCCTCTGATAAAAGACGGTATTCTTCCTCAGATATAATCTTTTTAGCCAAGGCATCATCCCATGCCGCTCGTCCTTTACGTTTAGCTATAGAGCCAGCCTTAATCGCAGAACGTATTTTTTTCTCAGCTGTATCCGCTTTAGTAACTACGATAAATGCATTTTCTAAACGCGCCGTTTGGTCAAAAGAAGCCCGTGCTTTGACTTGAGCTATGCCGTGACTGGCTTCGCCCACCCAGTAAATACCTTCCGAAATACGGTCTCTTTGTTCTGCATTATACAACATTGAATTAGAAATGAGATGAGACCAACCATCAGTTGCTTGAGAACCGATTGAGTTAATACGCGACCAAGCTCCAAGTACTTCTTTAAATAACCATCTTAAACCTGGAATTTTAAGATTATCGAATAAACCATCGAAACCCTTTTGAATTTCAGACATAGAGTACTTCAAGAAGAACTGTACATAAGGAAGATCTTCTTCACGTTGACCTTCTTCGTGGAATCGACGGAGTACACAAGTCGACATATACATATGTGAGAAGATGTCTGCAAAACGACCTGTTATTTTTTCTTTCATTTTAAGCTGACCACCCAAAGAACCCATAGCAACATCGGCTAAAATAGCAAAAGTAGCTGAAGCCCAGTTAAGTCTGCGGTAATGAATTTTTACTTTTGAGTGTGTTCCTGCTGGAGCACTCGCCAAATAACCACGTGTTAACGATAATAATATTGAACGACAAGCATTACGCACAACGTGCCCGATGTGACCCCAGAAAGCAGTATCGAATTTAGCCGAATCGCCTGATTCAATTGCACTCACTTCGTCAAAAGCAAACGGATGACAACGAAGAGCACCCTGACCAAAAACAATCAGAGTTCTTGTCATAATATTAGCGCCCTCAACTGTAATACCAATTGGAGTGGCTACATAACCTTCAGCAATAAGATTACGACTTCCTAAAGAAATACCCGCGCCACCCATTACATCCATGGCATCGTTAACTACTCTACGACCAATTTCAGTAGCTTGATACTTCATCATAGCAGTTACAACTGGTGGCTTTAAACCTTTATCTAAAGCGCCCAGAGTAAATTTTCTCATAGCTTCTAATGCGTATGTTGAAGCACCGATACGAGCTAGAGGCTCTTCAACACCTTCAAATTTACCAATACTTACACCAAATTGTTTTCTAATTAATGCGTGTGCTGAAGCAGTACGATAAGCGAGTTTTGATCCACCAGTAGATTGAGCAGGTAATGAAACTCCACGGCCAGCCGCTAAGCACTCCATTAACATTGACCAACCATGGCCACAACCGTTAGCACCGCCAACAACTGCATCTTCAAGTGGAACAATTACATCTACCCCTGTTGTTGGGCAGTTATGAAAAGGAATCGTTAAAGGATCATGACGTTGAGAAACATCAACGCCTTTTGCATTAGATGGAATCAAAGCACAGGTAATACCTACGTCTTCGCCCTTACCTAGTAAATTTTCAGGGTCACGTAATCTAAAGGCTAAGCCCACAACAGTTGAAATACCTGCTAAAGTGATCCAGCGTTTATTCCAATTTAATTTAATGTATAATTTAGAGTCTTCACCTCTGAAAACTACACCACTTGACGAAATAGAACCTGCATCTGAGCCAGCTAGAGGCTCAGTTAAACCAAAGCATGGAATTTCTTCGCCTTTGGCTAAACGTGGTAACCAGTGTTTTTTTTGTTTGTCTGTTCCGTAGTGAATTAACAACTCAGCAGGGCCCAATGAATTAGGCACCATAACAGTAATAGAAGTAGGTAAAGAACGTGAAGCAATTTTCATAACTACTTCAGAGTGAGCCATAGCTGTAAAACCAAGACCACCATACTCTTTAGGAATAATCATACCTAAGAAACCTTTTTGCTTAATGTATTCCCATGCATCGGGCTGCATCTCACGGTTTTTCCAGATTTTCCAAGGGTTTAACATTTTACATAGCTCTTCCACAGGGCCATTAATAAAGTCTTGCTCTTCTTTAGTTAATTTTGCGTAAGGCTCTTTTAAAATGCTTTCGAAGTCTGGCTTACCTGAGAATAAATCTTTTTCAATCCAAACAACGCCCGCCTCTAAAGCTGTGCGTTCAGTGGCTGATATCTGTGGAACAACTCCGAGTTTTTTCATTACGCTCATTACAAATTTTGAAACGACGATTGTTCTTACAGGTTTAATTAAGAATACTAACATCACAACTGTGAACGCAGCCAATAAAGGCAAAGGCACACCGAGCCCAATTAGTATTGCTAAAATTGCAACGGCCCAAACAATCAATGGCAATCCGAAGTAGCCAATGAATAGCAGCATAAAGACCGAGCCTAAAAGCCAAAGGCCATAAGATCCATTGTTACAGAAAAAACCTATATAGTTATTGAGTGCTTCCACAAGATGCTCCTTAAATTATGTTTACCCTACAATTGGAGCACGAGCTTTGGCTGCTGGCAAGTCGAGCAAAAACTCTAAATTGCATAAAAAAACCCCTAGCTTTTAAGG
>JBEBIK010000118.1:0-6645 GCA_040080445.1 Pseudobdellovibrio sp. | reverse complement strand
CATTTTATTTTTTACGATATCGACCAGTAATTTTTCGCCAGTTAATTTAAAGCCATTTCCACTTTTATCTGGCGGGCCTTCCATCAGTACAGCATCCACGCTGGTCATTATTTTTTGCTTAGCTAAATACCTAAGAGTATCTGTTTTAAAAGAATAGCCATTAGTACTACTGGTTTTTACGTTTCCGCGAATCATCATATCTTTACTTTCGCCGTCAATTTCGCCTATGTCTCCGGTAACTGTGTATGTCGCTTTATTTTCGTTAAAAAATTGGACCCTTACGTTTTTAACAACCCATTGAAAATCGTTCGTACCAACGGCCTCATTGGCAAATAACTCCCACCCTTTTTCGCGGTCGTTATTTTCTACTAAGTGTACGCCTTGCATTTTTTGTTCTACTGCATTTTTTTTCTGCGGTTCATTTTGAGCATTTTTTTCAGAGGTAGAATAATCATCGTCATCTTTTTTTCGAGTAAACTTGGCGACATAATAATTATTTCTATAAAAATAAATACAACTAGTAATAAGAATAGTACTGAGTATTTATTTATTTTCAGCTTTGGTAGTGGCATCGTCTTTACTTAAATCTTTCGCGACTGCGAAATTAATAGGTCCGCCGCCTGCTTCGTAGATAGAGTACATGATTTTTTTCAAAGTTAAATAATCAATCGACTTATCTGCTTGAATTGTGACCTTTTTCCACGCATTAGGGTCTTCTGTGTCATTACCCACAGTTTTATTAACAACTTTTTCAAGTTTGTTTTGTAATTTTGCATCCTGCTCGCTTTTTGCTTTTTCTAAAAGAACTCGAGCCTGATCTCTTAAATTTACAATAACCCAATTTTTGGAGTTTTTAACTTCATCAAAAGTGGCCACAACAGTTCTATCGATCAAAATTTCTTTTGAAGAAACTGTAACTACCAAAGAAGGTTTTAGCTCAAGCACGCGGTTGGCTTTAGGCAAAGTAACTTCCTTAGGAATATATAAAATCTCACCGGTCATATTGTAGTTTTGTAATAGAAATATGGCCAGTACGGTGAACATATCAACCATTGCTGTTAAGGATAAAATAGCAGTTGTAGAACGCTTGTTACCACGACGCTTTAAAATATTATGATTACGATGACGTTGGCCAGGTCTAAAAATTGCCATTAATTCGGACCTCCTGTTAATAATTCAGGAGCAAATCCCGCTTTTAAACCAGCATCCATTGCACTGATAACATGCTCGTAAACGATATCATCTGAAATTGAAATTTTGATTCCAGGTTTATCAGGGTATAACTTTTTAATTTTCTGAAGTTCTGTTACTAGGGTATCTGTATCATACTCACTGCTTAATTTAGGAATAGGTTTAGTTTGAGAACCAAACTTTAATACATAACCATTAGCTACAACATCAAGGCGCAAAACCAAATCTTCTAATAACGGTGGTTTATATTCAGTTTCATTCTGCTTTTTCGGAGCGGCAAATGAAGCTCCTAATTGGATCATTGAAACTTGCGTCCAAACCGCCGAGATTAATAAGAACGTAATCAGCACCGACATCAGATCGATAAATGGAACGAGGTTCAAATCAACGTTCGTTGTTCTGCCTTTTCCTGATGATTCTATGTGTGCCATATGGTTACTCTCTTTTAAGGTATTAACTATTCTCTTAATTTATCACGATTAGATGCTACTAAGTTTAACATCGTCATGCTGGTCTCTATCATTTCGCTTTCTGATCTCTGAATCATATGCTGAAACAATCCGTAAAAAACAATAGCAACAATTGCAACTGTCAGGCCGAAACCAGTACAGTTAAGTGCATGCGAAATACCTTCAGATAGTAATTGAGATTTAGTTGCAGGATCTGCAGAAGACACGGCTCGGAATGAACCAATCATACCAATGATAGTACCAAGTAAGCCCGCGAGTACGGCAACGTTACCCATCACAGCTAAAAATGAAGTGAAGCCTTCAAGCTTTGGCATTTCGCGCATAACCGCTGCATCCATTGCAACTTGAACTTCTTCATCGGGTCTTTTATTCATCACCTGAACTAATCCGGCTTTAACCGTGTTAGAAAGCGGTGTTGAACGACTGTCACAAAATGAAATGGCCTGACGAATATCACCGCCGACGATCATTTTAAATACTTGATCTGTAAATTCTTTTTTATCGACTCTGAGATTTTTCAAAGACATAAATCTTTCGATAACCAGTATAAAAGTTAATACTGCTATTACCAAAATTACGTACATTACAAATCCACCCTCGATAAACGCTCTCATAATTGGGTTCACATTATCTAGCTGGTTCACGCACTGCCTCCTCTAAAGTTTTTGTCCACGAAATATAAACGGATAAGAAATATCTGCCGAAGTTCCTACCGGCGGTTCTGGATATTTCAGATCCATAACTTGTGCTCTTACGCACTCTTCTACTATTGAATTATTAATAGTTGATTTTTCTTTTACAACTCTTGCGTTTTTAGCCACACCACGCTCGTGAATTTCCCAGGTAATAAATACTTTACCTTCGAGTTTTGTATCTAAACTATACTCACGCTCAAAGCAGCGCTTAAATGCTGGCAAGGCCGAACGAATCGCTCTTCGTACCGCCTCTTTATCAATTGAACCCACAAACGCCTCTTCGGTACCACCAGCAGAAATCTGAACGCGATCTTTATCTCCAAATCCAGTTCCACTTCCGTAGCCGCTCATGCCTGTACTTCGACCTTTAGTTCCAATACCTGCAATACCTTGAGTTGCTGTGCCATTACCACCAGCTCCAGTATCTTTAATTTTAGAACCTAAATCATCACCTTTAAGATCGCTGTTAAAACCCGAAACACCTTTGGCCTTTTCGCCAGCGCCAATGAGTTCTCCAGAACCGCTATAAACTTGGTCTAACTTATTACGAGCCCCACCTTCGCCAAAAGCGGCTAACAATCCTGAATTGTTAGGATCAACATCTTTACTTTGAGCATTTGCAGCGCTTTGTTCGCCCGTTTTAACTGAGCCACCCTGTTTAGTTGATGTAAAAATCTTAGCTTTGAGCTTAGAGTCTTTAGGTTTTATTTCGGCTGCACGACCTGCACTTTGAGCTGTTTGAGCTTTTTGTTCAGGTTTGGCTGGATCGCCATATATTTTGCTTTCTTTTTTCTGATCCATTAACAGAGCTTTTTTAAGCTCTTCTTTTTGTTTCTTTTCTTCTTCAAGTTTTTTATTTAAATCCACAGCTGGAGGTATCGGATCATTTTGTACTAACTTCGGAGGTGGAGTCGTAAATATTATCTGCGCCACTCTTTCGATGTCTTCATTTTCTTTGGGAGGTTTAGGCTTACTAACTGAAACCAATAAACCCGCTAGAACGGCAATAATCAAAGATGCTAAAATTCCTGTTAACTCAGATGTACCTAAAATAACAGGTGAATCTAAAATAATCGCAGGAGTTTTGGGGGCAAAACGAATTACTAACTGCATGCCATTTATCAATTGAATAAAACAAGCTTCAGACTGTTGTAATTTATATTCGCGGTCGGTAATGACATTAACTTCGCCATCTCTGAGTATTTCAAGTTGCATTTCATCAGTTGTATAAACTGTTACTTTTGAGCCTATATCAAGTAATAACCAATTCTTTGGTGCCGAACCTTCAGGTACCACAATATCAGAATTCAATCCTAATATTTTTTTTCCTTGGCTAGAAAAATGATACGTTTCAATAATTCTTTCTTTCCAAGAAACAATTACTTCAACACGACTGCCGGACCCTGGCTTAAGATGATCTTTTAAATCACTAAATTCACTTTTAGGAGCATACGTTTTCACGCTTTTACTGGTAGAAGAGAATGCTACGCCCTGAGTTGCGCGCGGTTTTGCAACAGCTTGGCTAGGGGCTTTAATAACAGGCTTGTCGTTTTTAACTTCGCTAGCTTGCGTTGTTTTTTGAGAACCAATAGAAAATACTATGTTAAAAGAACCGATTTGAAATGAGTCACCCGAATTAATCGGCTCGTCTAAAACCTGTGCTCCCTTTTTGAAAGTTCCCTGCTGAGAACCTAGATCACAAATATAAAATTGCGAACCGCGTTTTTCAACAATGCAGTGAATAGGAGAAACTTCACTTGAATCTAAATATATATGTACTTCAGCGCCACGACCGAGAACAATTCTGTCGTCGTCTACGAACTGCTTAACCACATATATCTGTTCATTTTTATAAATTCTAAAAACTAAAGGAGACTTCAACGCCCACCTCTTAGCCTTTGTATATCTTCAGAAGTTCTACGCATTTCAGGAATAAAATTTTCGCGCAAACGTATTAAACGTTTATAATTAAAATTCTTTTTCTGAAATAAATAAAAGAATTCGGGCTTTTGCGCAGTTCCTTCAACTAATTCATCTTCAAAGTTAATAGATTGTTTTGTTTTTGCTGGTTGAGCTGCGGCCTGAACTACGGGTGCAGCAGAATTTGTACTAGTCGACACTGGCGCTGTTTGTGCATGCGCGGCGAAAACGCAAAAAATTGCGCTTAGAGTTGAATAGTAGAAATATCTAAGAAGTATCATCAAAACTCCGTTATTCTATTTTAAACCAGCTTTTGCCTTAATTTCCAATTCCTTTATCACTTCACGAGACTCATTAGGCACACCTACAAACTTTAGTCTGTTAATCAGGTCTAGCCCTTCTTTAAACTTATCTTGTTTTTCAATCATCAATATCGAAAAATTCAACATAGTGCTTTTGTGATCTGGATTATTTTTTAATATTTTCTCGTAAGTATCAGAGGCTTCTTGAGTTTTACCAGTGGCAGCCAAAGCCATTCCGTAATTACTAAGGCTATTAACATCAGCTTTATCGTTTTTAATTGCTTTTTCTAGTGAAAAGATAACTTTGTTATAATCTTTTTCTTGAGCATAAATTGAAGCTACATTAAATGCGGAGAAGTAATTTTCTGGATCGAGTTCAAGCGCTTTTCTAAAAGCATTTACAGCTTCGTACTTATTATCAGAAGCCAGCTCCAAAAGACCTAGATTATTATAAGTTGCAGCTGATTTAGGATTTACAGCTAATGATTTATTAATAAGTAAATTTGCAGCCCCTAGCTGCTTATTTTTGTAGTAGTACATCGCTAAAGCATTAAGAGCTCTAGTGTCTCTTGCATTCGATAGTAAAAGCTCGCTAGCAGATACTCTAATTTTATCATCATTTGATGCAGCAATAGCAGCATCTAGCTCAGCGTATCGATTTGCTTTAATTTCAGGTTCGGGCTTTTTTTCAACCTTAACTAGAGGTACTTCTACCTTAACCTCAGTTTTCTTAACCGGGGCTGTTTCGTTAGGTTTTACTGGATCAGAGCTGCACGAAGATAGTGTTAAACTTAGTGTAAAAGCTAAAAATATATTTTTCACTTATCACCCATCCAATCAATTACTTTACTCTCGCTTGCAGCCTCGCCAGCAGAATAAAACTGCTGAGGATACTTCTGATGCATTTTCGCAAAAGCATTTTTATAGGCCTGATTATAAACTTGTAAGTCAATACCGCGTTCAATGGCCAACTTATAACTTTCCTCAGATTTATTCATAAAAGGAGTGATGATTTTTTCTATTCCCTCTAAGTATAGTTTTTTCTGTTCATCTTTTAAGTTTGTTGGTATTGGTACAGCGCTAAACGTATTTGCCATATGCTCATTCGACTCTCCTAAAATATAAAGCGCAGATACAATTTCTTCAGCCGAATCCAACTTAATTACGCCGCCGATAAGCTCGTTAAGTTCAGACATCTGTTCGAGCTTTTTATCAACTAAAATTTTTTGTTGAGCGGGATTAATTGGAATACTAACAGATCTAAGCTTGGTAAAGCTCTCTTCGGCTTGAATTATTTTGATTTTAGCTAAATAAGTATTAGCGCTTTGTTTTTTGGTTTCAGGTAATGCTGTCATCAAACTTCGCATTTTAACTTCAACCGAATTAGTATCTATCTTAACACTAAGCCTATTGGATAAATTATAAATCCAATATTGAGCTTCAATTTTTTTATCAACATTAGCATCTTGCATTTCTGCAAATCGTCTGTAGATACCTAAAGACTCACTCAGTCTATCGCTTTTTCTAAGAAGCTGAGCGATCTTGAAAGTTACAGCCGCATTTTCTTCTTTGCTTTTAGCTACTCTGAGATAATTTTCGTACTCTGATATAGCCTCATTATTACGACCTGTAATCTCAAGCATTAATGCAGAATTATAGAGATAATTATCATATTGTAGATCATTTGCATTTTCTTTAGCTAATTCCGAATAAAGCTTACCGGCCTCTTCAAACTGTCCAGAGTCTTGGTACTGCTTAGCTAATAGCTTTTTAGCTTTCGGTTTTAAGGCTACAGCTTGTAGATTATTTGAAGTAATTACCTTTTTATAATTTGTTACGGCCTCTTTGTTTTTGCCGGATCTTTCAAAATTAATACCTGCATTAAAGTAAGCCATACCGACTAATTCTGATTTTGCATTTTGTGCTGCAAAAAATTGATACTGATTAGCAGACTCTAAATACTTTTTCTCGGTTTCTAAGTTTTGTGCTTTTTTGAAACTAGCTTTTTCAAGTACACCACGAATGTCATCTCCTACTTTAGTATTAGAAATTGACTTGTCAGCTAAA
>JBEBIK010000117.1:0-6717 GCA_040080445.1 Pseudobdellovibrio sp. | reverse complement strand
AAATACCTCACTATTAAAGCCCACTTTGTTGAGCCTAACAAAAAAGCGCGAGATTTATTTAAATGGAAGACGCACGACTCGCGAATTGTCGGAGCGGATGGCAGAATTTATTTTGAGAAAAAGAATGTTAAAGCGCCAATAGCGTGGTCGGACACCGCCATTGATATTGCTGCTAATAAGTACTTTAGAAAATCAGTTAAACAGGAAAATTCAATCGAAGCTTTGGTTGAGCGTGTAGGAATGGGCTTAACAACGGCCGCTCTAAATTCTGGGCTTTTTAAAGACAAAAAAGATGTGCAGGTTTTTGTTGAAGAAATTAAATATATTTTATACTCACAAAAAGCCGCATTTAATTCTCCCGTTTGGTTTAACTTAGGCTTAAAAGAAGCTTATAAAGTAAAATCTGATAGCGAACATTTTTTTTGGGATACAAAAAGTAAAAAAATTAAATCTATTCACGATGCTTATTTGCATCCACAGACTTCGGCTTGTTTTATTCAGTCGGTTGAAGATAGCTTAGAATCTATTTTTGATTTAGTAAAATCAGAAGCTAAACTTTTTAAATATGGCTCGGGCTCTGGTACAAATTTTTCTAAATTAAGATCTAAACACGAACTCTTATCTTCAGGTGGTACAAGCTCTGGGCTTTTATCGTTTTTAGACGTACTCGATAAAGCCGCAGGTGCCATTAAGTCGGGTGGAACCACGAGAAGAGCTGCTAAAATGGTTTGTGTCGATATAGATCACCCAGAAATAGAAGATTTTATTAACTGGAAATGGCGCGAAGAGAAAAAAGCTGTAAGCCTTATTCAAGGTGGTTACTCGGCTGATTTAGATGGCGAAGCTTATAAAACTGTATCTGGGCAGAATGCCAACAACTCGGTCAGAGTGCCTGATAAATTTATGAAAATGCTGGGCCAAAATAAAAAATGGAATTTAGTTTCGAGATCGGGTTTAAAATATAAAAAAACTATTTCGGCGGATGAGCTCTGGAAACAAATTTGTGTAGCCGCATGGAACTGTGCCGACCCTGGTTTACAGTTTGATGATATTATTAATAAAAATCATACCTGTTCTAATACAGGTAAAATTGAAGCCAGTAACCCATGCTCTGAATATATGTTTTTAAATGATTCGGCTTGTAATTTAGCTTCAGTTAATTTGGTGCATTTTTTAGATGAATATCAAAATTTAAAAATAGATGAGATCACTCATTGTTTGCGTCTTATTTTTATAGCGCAAGAGTGTTTAGTGGATCATTCCAGCTACCCAACAGCAAAAATTGCAGAGAACTCTCATAACTACCGCCCACTCGGATTAGGTTTTGCCAATTTAGGATCTTTCTTCATGCGAGTAGGGGTGGGTTACGATTCAGATCAGGCTAGGGCTTGGGCTGGTTTTTTCTCGGCGATCATGTCAGGTACGGCTTATGAAACAAGTGCTGAGATGGCCAAAGTACTAGGAGCTTTTGCAGGATTTAAAAAAAACAAAGCGCCGATGTTAGCTGTTATGAAAAAACATCAATCTGCTCTTAAAAATATTAAATGGAATTTGTTACCTAAAGAATTTAAAGCACAAACTACTACGACTTGGAATAACTTAATTAAATTGGGTAGCCGCTCAGGCTTTAGAAACGCGCAAGCTACAGTGATTGCGCCTACCGGAACTATTGGTTTAGTTATGGATTGTGACACCACAGGAATTGAACCTGATTTTTCGCTGATTAAAAATAAAAAAATGTCGGGTGGCGGTTATCTTAAAATTGTAAATCAATCAGTCGAAGTAGCTTTGCGTAATTTAGATTACAGCGAAGCTCAGATAACAAAAATACTACAACAATTGGCTGAAACGGGTTCTGTCATTAACAGTCATATTAAAACCGAACATCATTCGATATTTGCTTGTGCGACAGGTGAATTAGCGCTGAGTTCAGATGCGCATTTAAAAATGATGGCGGCGGTTCAACCTTTTATAAGTGGTGCAATTTCTAAAACGGTGAATTTACCTCAGACAGCTAACATAGACGATGTAAGTGAAACTTATAAAAAAGCGTGGAAGTTAGGTCTTAAATCAATTGCTCTCTACCGTGATGGTAGTAAATTTGTGCAGCCCTTGAGCTCGAATCATTCCAAAAAAACTGAACTGGCAAAAGAGTTTCCGAAGTGTACCGAATGCGGTCACCCTACTGTATTAGAGTCGGGCTGTTACCGTTGTACAAATTGTGGAACTACAACGGCTTGTGCGAGCTAGTTTAATATTTTAACCCAATTATGAATATCTGGTTTAATTCCGTACTGAATATCTGAAATTTCAGTATGTAATTTTTGAGTGAGCTCGCCAACTTTTCCGTTGTTGATGAGCATATTGTATTTATCGTTAGATAATTCACCAACAGAAGAAATAACCGCCGCCGTACCAGAGCCAAAAACTTCTTTTAAAGTTCCAGCTTCGTGAGCTTTAGAAATTTCATCAATACTGATTTTTCTCTCAACTACATTAATATTCCAGCTTTTTAAGATCTGTAAAACACAAGATCTTGTAGCGCCTGCCAAAATACTTCCGTCAAGTGCCGGAGTAATCACTTCATTACCGATGCGGAAAAACACATTCATAGTTCCGACTTCTTCAACGTATTTACGCTCAGCTGCGTCCAACCATAAAACCTGTGAGTAAGATTTTTTCTTAGCCAATGTAGAAGCTTGGAGGCTCGCTGCATAGTTAGCTGCGGCTTTGATGGCGCCAAGCCCACCGGGAGCTGCACGAATGGTATCTTCTTCAATCCAGATTTTAACGGGGTTAAAACCTTCAGAGTAATATGCACCAACAGGTGAAGTGATAATAAAAAATAAATATTTTTCAGATGGACGTACACCTAAGAAAGATTCTGTTCCCATTAATGTCGGGCGTAAGTAAAGAGAAGCGCCTTTTTCTTTAGGTATCCAAGATTCATCGATTTTAATTAAGGTTTCGAGAGCTTCAATGAAAATATCTTGAGGTATAGCAGGCATACAAAGTCGCTCAGCACCCTTAGCCATACGTTGCGCATGAAATTCTGGACGAAATAAATGAATTTTTCCACTTTGGCCGCGAAAGGCCTTCATGCCTTCGAACATGGCTTGGCCGTAATGAAATACAGAAGCTCCGGGCTCCATTGCAATAGGACCGTAAGGGATGATTTTAGGGTTTTTCCAAGATCCTGATTCGTACTCTAGAGTAAACATATGGTCGGCAAAATATTTACCAAAGCCAAGTTTGTCTGCGGATACTTTTTCACGATATTTTTCTGTTTTTTGAATTTCTATATTGAGCTTCATAGTTTTACCTTATACAAATAGATCCATGCGAAGAGTTATATTTATAATACTATTAGTTTCTTTCACAGCATTTTATTACTTTTCTAAGCCACACGACGATAATTTACTTTTCGATAAAACAATCGGAAGTGTAAAAAAAATGTTTAAGAATTCTACAAATGCGGCTAGTTTGGGCGCTGGTGACCAATTAGGCTCGCAGAATGCGTCAAACGCTTCAACACCAGTTGATGAGACAAATTCTAAAGCCAATCTTCAAAATTTCAACGCTGAGCAACTTCAGAATTGGGTAAAAATTGAAGCTCGCAGAATGGACTCAACCAAGAATAATACCCAAGAAAAGCAAATTGAGCTTCGCGCTCAGGCCCAAACATTGGCCGCTTCGCAAATTAAAAAGTTAAAGGAGTTAGCTGTTAATATGGATCTTCCAATTAATGATCGCATTCTTTCGGCTTATTTAATTAGTTTAAATACCTCTGGTACGTCACAAGAAGCTTTGTTTGATGTAGCTAAAACTGAAGTTCCAGATTTTGGCCCCATCTTACCTCACTCCGAAGCAGAGCTCAGACACACACAAGAAACTGCAATTCGCTACATGCAAATAGATGAATTGTTTCAAAGAGCCAAAACAGATGCTAATGCCTTAGATAATTTAAAGTTATTATCTCAAGAAGCTGAGTCTGCCCAAGTTAGAAGCTACGCCGATAAGAAGTATAAAGAAGCTAAACCCTTTTAATCATTAAAAAAATAAATTAAGAACTCGAAATTATTATATTGCCGCCTAGATCTTAGTCTGGCTAAGATTTGATGTCTTATAAAAACCAAGAGGGGGATTCATGATCAAGTCGATCTTATTATCAGTTTTAGCTTTTGCATCTATTTCTACTGCACAATCCGATATCAACACAGGCACGGATTGCATTTCACAACAAGAAATGAAAACAATCGCTAGTCACTTTACTCAGTTTGCTAATTTAGCAAACAAAGAATTTTGTGACGACAACTCACAAACATGGCATTTACTTTCTTCGATCATGTTCATGAGACAAACTCAGTTCGCGCAAACAATGCCTGTGAGCAAAGATGAATTGTTCAGCGGTAAATTTGCAAAAAGCTGGTATGACTACTTCATCGGCCGTATCAACGACTTAGAAGTTGTTAATGATTGTCCTAAAGGTGTAATCGCTTATGTGTATATGTTTGGTAACACTATGTATACTTGTCCTGCAGCTTTAACGACTAGCTTTTCTTCTTTAGACAGAGCCAGCGTAATGATGCACGAAGCTCGTCATATTGACGGTTTCCCACACATCACATGTACTAAAGGTGCTCGTAAAGGCATTCAAGGCGCTTGCGATAAAAAAATTGCTGACGGCGGTTCTTACGCGGTTACTGTTGAAACTTACGCTCAGTTAGCTAAATATGCTGAAGGTGTTCACCCAGCTATGAAAGCTTACGCAAGATCTTCTGCCGTTATTTATGCTGACGAAGCTTTTGAAGCTCCAGTTAAAATCAACCGCTCTGAAAACTTATTAGTTTTAACTAACAGCTTAGAGTTTCATTCTTTAAATGTTGTTAAAAATGAAATTAAAAAATTAGGTCAAGTTTCAGCTGTTGGACGCATCGTTAAACGCGGTCAACATATGATTATCTTCCCAACTGATAAAACTTTAAAAGCCCAGTATGTATTCTCAAATAATGAAGGAGAAATTTCTCAATCTCCTTCAGATTTCATTACTGAGTACAATGCTCAAACTCCAGCATTAAAAGCGAACTTAGTTGATTTACACATAGGCGCTCAATGGAGTGCTCGTGTTTACAGAAACAAAGTTACTTTTATCTGTGATCCTAAATCTGCAGCTATGCAAGATCTTGCTCTTCCAAATGGTTTAACGGCAGCAAGCCTTGTTTACCCAGACGGATACGCTCGTGATAAATACACTGCAAACTTAGTGGCTGAAAGTGGCGACATGTTTGAATTAGGTTGTGTTAATAAACAAGCTTCTTTAAAGCCTGCAGTTGCTAAGTTAGATCAAAAATACAATCGTATTCACAAAGCTGCTGGCCAAGTGTTTGGTTTAGCTGCTGATGGTAAGTTGTATAAATTAGAATCTGGCAGATCTACTCCTTTTGTAACAACTCTTGATGGCAGTATTGTTGAAATCGTTCCACAAGAATCTTTCGAGTTTTTTGAACAGTAATCTGCTGCAAAAGACCTGTTTAAAAATTAAAACCCGGGTTAATAGCTCGGGTTTTTTATTTTAAAGCGTCCTATTGCTTCACAAGAGAACCCGACTTACGTTCAGTAGTAAATAAAAAGCTATTTCGATAAAGTTTTAGTAAGGCTTATTAAAAGCTCTTAATCACAATTTTATCGGAGATAAAAGATGAAATTATTTGTCTATTTGGCAGCGTTTTTTTATTTAACTTCTTGTACATGGTCAGGTCTCAGAAATCCAAGTTCGAGTGAAATTAGAGGCCGACATATTATAGTAACTCTTCACGGTGTGCGTGGTAACGACCAATCATATGGTGATTTTCATAAAATCATTAAAGGTAACCTTGAGAAGTTAGATTCTTCTTATATCGTTGAAACCATTAACTGGACTTATCCAGTGGGTGCTAAAGTTGTAGAAACTAAAAAAGCGCAGGGCAGAGACTTAGTTTGGAATCCACACGATATTGCTAAAAAATTTAATAGCGATATGTTCTTGAGTGCGAATCCTTTAATTAAAGATTTAGGTCCAAATGACAAGATCTCATTAATTGCTTACTCAATGGGTGGCTTAATGGCCATGTCTTGGTACTACGATACAATGTTTAACTTTCACGATGTCGCAGGTTATAAATATTCTCCCGACGTTCACGCTGAATTACTAAAGAAACTTGAAAGAGTTGAGAATGTCATTGGCTTGGGAGCTGTATACTGGGGATCTCTAGATTCTGAAGTAGGTTGGACATTTCTTGAAAATGGCAACTTAAGCGAAATTAAAAAAGTTGTTCCTAAAGTAAAACAATTTTGTGATTCAGCTGATGTTAAAAAAATTACAGCAGGTGAGAGTTTAACATCAACAGCTTACAATGTAGTTGCGGGCTGGTTTGGATCAAAGAAAGAAGAACTTACCACTCAACAAAAAAATGAAAAATTTGTTAAAAACGCAACTCTAGCGGCCTGTAACTCAGTGGGCTTTATCGAGGGCAGTTATGTGCTAAAAGCTATTGAAAATATACCTTCAGGCGTTTTATCTGCAATTAAGAACGGTATGGCAGCAGGCGGTAACGTAAGCGTTCATGAAATTGATAACATGAGACTTACAAGTGATGCGATCAATACCATGCGTATAGGACGTGTTAAACACTTATTAAATAATAATCTTAAAAATAGATTCAAAGCGCGCTGGAGCAG
>JBEBIK010000116.1:0-6733 GCA_040080445.1 Pseudobdellovibrio sp. | reverse complement strand
GTGTCTAAACTTTTAATAACAAATCTCATATTACTACACGAAAATTTTACGAAGTTCTGAGAGGTGTTTGATGTTGTATTTAGGTTTAAGATCAACGATCTCATCTTGAGACGGATTAAACCAGCAGGCATCAAGTCCAAAATTATGCGCACCTTGCACATCGGTTTCTAAGCGGTCACCTATAACTAAAGCAGAAGCCTTATTGAATTTTTTGGCCATCTTAGCGCTGTATTCAAAAAATCGAATGTCAGGCTTAGCGAAGTCGCATTCTTCAGAAACACTCACAAAGCTAATATACTTTTTAATAGCGGAGTTTTCTATGCGACGAGTCTGTGTATTATGAATACCATTAGTAATTATCCCTATTTCGCCGCGAGTGCTTAAATACTCACAGATCTCAACTGCATGCTCAATTAACACAACAGTTTCAGGCAGGGTGTCTAAATAACGAGTGCTAGCAATGACTGGGTCTATATCAATTTTGTGTGCATTCAATGTTTTACGAAATCTCTCGACCTTTAAATGATCTTTAGTGGTTTTACCCTCTTCGAATAACTTCCAGAGAGAGCGGTTTTCGGTTTGATATAAAGAGAAGAGCTCGTCGTGATTTGAATTAATGCCTAAGTTCTTAAGAGTTGAAAAGAACGAAAGGCGCTCAGACGCTTTAAAGTCGAGTAGGGTGTCGTCGAGGTCGAATAAAAATAAATCATAAAACATGCCTCAATTTATAGCGTGAAAATCAGCATTTATGCAAATGTATGTTTATAAACCATTTTAAGAATAAAACCTAGACTAAAGGGCCGTTGATTAATAGAAAGTTGAGGCCGAAATGTCTCTTGATGAAAGCAAAAACCAACAAAATATTATTTTTTCTTTCGTTTACAATTATAACTTCAAATAGTTTTAGCGCCGAAGAGGCTGGATTATTTGGCGATTGGGGTGGTAAAAAAACCTCACTTCAAGAAAGTGGTTATGATTTTAACGTAGTTTATAAAGCAGACACGGTTACTTCTATTCGTGGTGCTTCACAAAATAAATTTGCATTTTTAGGAAATGTTGATGTGACCTTAGATACCGACTTAGAAAAAATCTTTGGTCTAAAAGGTTTGAGCTTTTTTGTATACGGACTAGGAAATCATGGTGATCAGCCATCTACTTATATTGGCGATAGCTTTGTTACAAGTAATATTGAAGCGCCCAATACTTTTAAAGCTTACGAAGTTTATTTCAAACAGCAAATAGACGATCGTTTTAGTATTTTATTCGGGCTTCGTGATTTAAATGCCGACTACTACTCAAATGATTCTGGAAAGCCTCTCATAAATAGTGCATTTGGTATTAGCCCAACTCTGGCTCAGACGGGTGTTAATGGCCCTTCCATTTTTCCTGTAGCGGCGCCGGCGCTTGCAGTTAGTTATAATTCTCCTAGCTCATTTTACTTTCAGACAGCTTTATTTAATGCTCAGGCGGGAGACCCTAATGAGCCTAAGCAAACCTACATTGCAGCAAGCTTAGAAAATGGTTTACTCAGTATTTCAGAAATGGGATTTTCAAGTGAGAGTGAAAACGGAAACACAAAGTACGGATTAGGGGCGTGGAGTTATTCTAAACAAGAGACTCTATCGATAAATAATGGTTGGTATGTAATAATTGATCATGGGTTTACAAAAGATTTTTCAAGCTTTTTAAAATACGGTTCGGCGTCTCCAGGTGTAAACCAATTTTCTACTGCATTAGAGTTAGGAATAAACTACAAAGGGCTCTTAAGTTTTCGTCCAGAGGATTCTTTAGTTTTAGGTTATGCCAAAGCCAATGCTTCTGATGATTATGTAAGAATTAATACGACAACTCAAAACGAGTCGGTATTTGAGGTGGCTTACAACATTTCGGCAGGATCTGGAATTAGTATAACTCCAGATTATCAATTGATCAAAAACCCAGGTTTAGTTTTAGGTTCTAGTTCAATCGAAGTTCTGTCTTTGAGATTCGAAATCAATTATTAATAATAAATAACATTACAAAGGAAATTCTATGATTAAGTGGTCAATAAAAATGAAGCTGGGGTTACTTTGTTCTTTTTTAATGTTAACTATTTTAGTAGTTGGAGTTGTAGGATTAGTTTCAACAAAAAATATTATTGAAGAAGTTGTAAATCTAGGGGAAGTTGAGCTTCCCGCAGTTAGAAATGTAACCCTCGTGGATATGATGCACGATGGTTTACGTGCTGTTGTTTTGGAAGCGCTCACGGTAACGGCCCAAGATACTGAGAAAAAAAACTCACTATCTGAAGAAATTAAGGACAAGTGCGCCAATATTCGAGAGTATATACAGGTAATTAATAAATTAAACACAAAGCCCGACACCAAAAAAGCCATTCAAGATACTTTGCCTGAAGTTGAAGTGTATGCCCAGATTTCAGAAGAAATAGTAAAACTATCAGTTGCTGGTAAAAAAGATTTGGCCAATCAAAAAATGACTGAATTTAACACAGCATATACAAACTTAGAGCAAAAGTTAGAAACTTTAGGTGAGCTAATTGAAAAAGATGCAAGTACCAGCCAAGAATCTGCACGAAGTATTGTTAAAAAAGCTGAGCAAATTAATATCGTATTAATTATTTTAAGTCTTGTGGTGGGAGTTGCTAGCTCATTAATGCTTACAATTGGTCTTTCTAAAACGCTAACCAGTATTGCGGGCCATTTGTCTCAATCTGCAAGTCTGATCATATCTGCATCTGAGCAAATTGAGAGAACTTCTAAAGAATTAGCAGAATCAAGGTTTGAGCAGTCGTCTTCTTTAGAGAAGACAGCTGAGTCTCTATCTGAAATTACAGCTATGATATCAAAAGCCGCTGAAAATGGCGAGGTAACTTCTAATAGTTCTTCTAACTCTGAGCAAAAGGCAGAAGAAGGACGTGTGGCTGCAAATCAAATGATGAGTTCAATTAAAGAAATAAGTCAAAGTAACCAAAATATTATGGATCAAATCAATACTGGCAACCAGCAGATGTTAGAAATCGTAAAAGTAATTCAAGAAATTGGTTCAAAAACTAAAATTATAAATGAAATCGTTTTTCAGACAAAATTACTTTCGTTTAATGCCTCAGTCGAAGCCGCACGTGCTGGTGAGCATGGCAAGGGGTTTTCTGTAGTGGCTGAAGAAGTCGGAAATTTGGCAAAATTAAGTGGTAACGCTGCTAAAGAAATATCGGAAATGTTAGATCACAGTGTATCTCGAGTAGATACGATTTTAAGCGAAACAAAAACTAAAGCAGAATCTCTCATAGCTCAAGGTAAGACGAGAGTAGATTCGGGAGTTTCTGTAGCTCAGAAGTGTTCTGATTTGTTAAATGAAATTGTACAAAATGTAAATCAAGTGTCTAAACTTTCTCAGGAAGTTCTTATTACCACGCAAGAGCAATCTAAAGGTGTAAGCCAGATTAACACGGCAATGGAAAAACTAGATTTGGTAACTCAAAAAAGTTCCTCTATAAGCCAAGAAAGCTCTACGGCCGCAAATCATTTGTCGCAACAAGCTGACGTACTGAAAAAATCTGTAGATGATCTGTTAAAAATAGTTGAAGGATAATAAACTGGCCCCTTAAATTGCGCATAACTACGAAATTTTAAAGTTTAAATTATGCAACAGAAATAGGCCTTATTTGTTTGACGATAAAGTTTTCATTATAAGGCGCCGATAAGAGATTATGAACTCTAAAAAAGTCAGCACTATAGTTTTTATTTCAATTTTATTTCATATTCAATTGGCGTTTTCAGTTGTGCCAGAAACGCTTAATTTAGATTTGTTAAATCAAGTTAACTCAGTTGGAAAACACAATAAATGTGAAGAAAAAACAACGGCCACAGATAAGTCACTCTACTGCACTAAAAATGTAAGAGATTGGGTGCAGCATGAAAGCGATCGCAAATTATTCGCAAATAATGCACATTGCGAAGACAACACAAAATTGCTGGGCAACGATTATTTACCCGAGCTTAAGAAGCTTGAAGCCAAATATAATAATTTTGATCCAGCGAGGGTGATGTCGTGTGCCAATGTGGTTGAGGGCACCAATGTGGCCAGCCGTACTCTTCACGTTTTAAACAGAACAGAGGTGGGCCAAAAAGAAACCTTGAGTCAGTTGTGGATGTTGGATGCCTTGCTGGGAAATGAACCGATGAAGGGCGTAACCTGCGATGTGTATGAATCTGCTGAAGTTCGAAAAAACTGTAATGAATTAAAGGTTGCATGTAAAAATGTTGACACTAAGCAAGCGCTTTCAGGATTTGTTGAAAATGCAAATGCAATTGATAAGCGGTCGCGTGAACTTGAGTACGCCATAGATAATCGAGGGGGTGCAGAAAAAGAGAATGCACTTGAGGAAATGAATTATTTAAAAATGTCATTTCCATGGGCTTTCGGCGAAAAATTTAAAAAATTCCGAGACATTTCCATTGAAAAAGCCGTAACCGAACAATTGAAGGCCGACAGGCCCAAGCTTGAAAAAGTTAATAGAGATTTGTACTGGGCCAGTCGTTGTGCTTTAGGAAAGCCTTCGGTGAATTGCTCGTATGAAGATATCGCTGAAGCTCTGGCTAGTGTGCCTTCGATAAGTCCGAACAGCAATGAGAAGGACCCGATGAAGCTGAGTTACATTTACAATCAATGTCGAATTGATGGAACCATGGCCCGAGATAGAAAAAATGGAATGATCATTGATATTACTTTGGGTGTGGCAACAATTCCTGTAACTTTTGGTTTTGGTTTTATTACAATGGGGATTCGTGCGGGACTTGTGGGTTCGCGATATATTTCCGCGGCGCGTGGTGTGGGTGCCGCAACTATGTCCGGAGTAGACGCCTATTTTCTGAAAGAGATGGCTACATCGGTGGGGAAAGATTGTTTTTCAGATCCTTCAAAACTTTTGACCGCTAAATCAGGGGAAAGTGCCAGTTGTTCTATTGCGAAGGAACTTTCAGTTTATACGGAAAATAAATTTTCATCTTGTTTGATTTCTTCTGCCTCTTCGCTTGTTGGTGTAGGCGCACTTGCGGTTACAACGCGCGCCGCTTTAAAAGGCGAAAAAGCGGTGGCCGCTTCGGCAAAGTCAGCTAAAACACCTGAAGAATTAGCGGCGGGTGTTCGAGGCGAAAACAAAGCCAAAACGGCTGCTGAAAAAAATGTAGCTAAACTTCATGCCACCAGCGGAATGGAAACCGGCCGAGGGCTCGATCAAATGGAAGGTCTTTATAGTGCAAAGGGCGCTAAAAATGAATTTAAAGACGCCCTCAATGAGGTTTGTAAAAAGGGCGGAACTGTGGTTGAGATGGGCGCAGGCAGCATGAAGGCTTTGGCCCAACTGCGAGCGAAGTGTCCGGGAGTGCGCACCGCCGGTATCAGTGTGGAAACAAGTTCTGAAAGTATTGTGGGCCCCAACGGTGAAAAAATTCATGAAGTCTTTAAAGGCTATTTAGATACAAGTGTAGCCTCAAAAATGCCAAAAGCCGATGTTATTTACGACACCTATGGAGTTATGGCTTATACCGACAAACCGCTTGAGGCTTTAGTCACTTATGCAGATAGACTTAAAGTTGGCGGTAAGGCCGTAATTCATCTGGGCAATGGCGGAGATTTATTCGGACGAAATAATAAATTTATTTTAGCGGATGGGCGTGTTGTTGATTTTGCCACTATGTTGAAAGATCTCGAAAAAACAAATCCGGGATTTAAAATTACAATTGAACGTAAACTTGTGCCTACTGAGTTTGGTGATAGATCCAGACGACAAGGAAAAGAAGTGCTTGTTGCTGTTTTAGAAAAAAAATCAGATGTAGCTTTTAAAACTCCAGATTTGAATCAAATTCAGTATACTGCAGCACCGAAAGGTCAGGGCGCGGCGCCTCGGCAAATATTTGCAGGCGAAGTTCATCCTGAAGCGGCGCAGGCGCAGGCGGCTGTTTTAAATTCAGTCACACTTAAAGAGATTAGGGCCGAGAGTTTGGCTGAAACTTTGAATGCAGGGCACTCCACAAAAGTAAAAATACCTATGAATGATTCGTCACTTGTTGTGACCCCATCAACTGTGGCTAGGGCCGAATCAAAAGGCCCGCAAATTGTAGATGATGCAGCTAAAGCCGAAGGGGAGTACAAGGTTGTTTATGATCGCGGATTTCAAGCTTCAACCAATCCGGCAAAAGATTTAGAAGTGGCCTTGTCTAAAACCGCGGAGGGTGGAAAAGCTTATTTGCATTTGGGTGATTATTACGATGGCGGAAATGCCGCAGCACAGGTGATTCTCGCCGATGGAACTAAGAGGAGTTTAACTTCTATGATATCTAATATTCCCGGAGCTAAATTTATTGAAGGTTCTGCATTTTCTAAACCTGAAGAGGCCTTGGTTCACTCCGTAGAGGTTGTGGGCGCGGCCGAGTTAAAACTTGTTAGATCTCAAGTGTCTCCAGACACCATTGAATTTGTAAAAAAAGCTGGCCAAGAAATAAGACTGCCTAAGCTTGAACTTATAGGCGTAGAAAAAAATTCTATGGGGCTGGCCGTTCCGATTTACCGCGAGGTAAAATAATTTATACGCTGTAAACTGGCCCCTTAGATTGCGCATAATTACGAAATTTTAAGATTCAAATTATGATGCAAAACTGCCAAAGCCAAATGCTGGGATAACCTCTCAGGCTTTTTTGTTGTATTCCATGTTCTTCTTATTAACCTACTTACTTTA